>CAZIGZ010000020.1:0-16485 GCA_964538835.1 uncultured Chitinophaga sp.
AGTTCCACAAATTCGGCTTCTTTGCCGCTGATCAGGTAACGAATGCCGCAGCGAAACAGCCGCAGCGGAATCTCGAACTCCCGAAGGCCGGCAACGTTCTTTTGAACGGCCGTGACATAGCTTTCCAGGACAGCCGCGGTGATTCGCCGAACACCAATCCCTGAGAGCGATCGGACAAGTCCATCGGCCAGATGAGAAATCGGTTTCACACCGAAATTCAAACCGACTTGAGGCTGCCCGGGCGTGGCGTCCTGATACAGGCGGATGAGTGCTTTAAGTCTCGACTGCAGCTTTGCATCATCTTCGCTGAGCCGAAAGATCAGGGCAAACATTGAGGCCGTGTCACCCAGAGTGTCCAGACGCGAAAGCATGAGAGCCTGACGAAGGGACTCAAACCCCTCGTCCCAGCGGCTGGATGCGAAGAACGTGAGAGTCTGCTGAAACGGAGTGGCAGCTGAACCCCGAGTCAGGGTGACCTCATCTTCAGAACACGTCAGTGCTTCGTCCTTTGCGACGGTTCCAGGAGGCTGGTCGGCTTTGGGGCCTGGATCATTCGGGCGATACCAGAGACGAAGAAAGTCAACGAGCATTCCCGGGAGACTTTCTTTGACTTCGAACGCCAGACGCATCAGCGGTTCACTCAGTTCGTAGAAGGTCTCACGACCTCGACTGGTCGAAGTGAGATAACCCATCTCTTCCAGCAGTCGCACCTGTTTACCAATACTTCGCTGATCCATCAGCAGTTTGCGGGCCATCTGCTTGGATTAATCGTTCAGTGTTTGTCCCGCAGGATTTCTGCCAATGCCACCAGGGCGAGATTGAGGCGTTCGCATTTCTGTTCAAGGTTGCGAACCTTGGTCTGCAGGTCCCGCGCACCGCCGAGGGCATTCCTTACTGTCTGCTTTGCATCCAGTGCATGGGACTTTGCCCGTTCGATGCGATTCATCTGGAAAATTTCCAACAAAAATGGTACGGCCTTGCCATGATCTTTCGTATGGCTTTTTCCCTGTCGTTTGCTCGCTGGCCGTTCAAAAGGATATGGTTCGTTCAAATCACTCCGAATGAGCTTTCTGAATTCGGAATTGAAACGATCTGCGACAGCGGCACGGTAATTCGCATGACCTCACCAAGACGTTCGAGCTGACTGATTCGTCGCTCACCCTCTGTGCCAGCGGTGACCAGCGGGCTATGACAATCAAGGTTCAGCCGTGGAAGAGCGGGAGAATGGGTGAGCCGGCATAAAGCAGGTGAGGCCGGCCCGTGGCATCGTTCATTGTCATACCCTGAGGAACACCCAGGGCATGGAGCATGGTGGCGCAGAGGTCTTTGGGGGAGACAGGGCATTCGGCGGGAAACCTTGCGATTTCATCACTGGCGCCGAAAATCGAACCACCACGAATCCCTCCGCCTGCCATCAGTCCGCTATAACAAAACGGATGATGTTCGCGTCCCGCGTTCGAGGCTGTGATCTGAGGTCGCCGACCAAACTCACCGACCCAGACGACCAGCGTATCTTCCAGCATTCCTCGATCTCGCAGATCCGTCAGCACGGCTGCCAGGGCCTGATCGGCCGTTGGAATCAAATCGCGCTTCAGTCGAACAAAGTTGTCTCCATGAGTATCCCAGAATGTCTGGCCATCGTTATGCCAGTTGACGGTGACAAACGGCACGCCATGTTCAAGAAGCCGACGTGCCAGCAGCACACACTGCCCATGAATGTTGTGTCCGTAACGACTTCGAACGTCGTCAGGCTCCGCGGAAAGATCAAAGGCTGTTCGGACAGCTGGTGAACTCAGCAGACGAAACGCTTCGTCCTGCTGAAGATTCATCACCGACGTCAGCTGTTGTTCCAGAGAAACCTGCTGCCCCTGAATCGTGGACAGTAACGCCTGCCTGTCCAACAGGCGGCGAGTATCAATGCCATCGAGCAGCTGAAGGGCCGGGACCGTCCAGCCGGGTGAAGACGGATCTCCTGTCACCAGCATCGGATCCGCGCTGGCTCCGAGCCATCCTGCGGTCTGGCCAGGGGCCGTCCCTCCTGGTGCAGCGGGATGCAGTGTTTTCCAGGGCATCGTGACGGCCGATGGCAGCCCGGACGGGATGGTTCGAAACTTCGACACCAGAGAACCCAGGCAGGGCGAATCGTTGCGGCTTGGCGGTTCATCGTCGCTTTTGTTGACCGGCGGCAGCTGTCCCGTCAGCGTCGTGTGAGCACTGCTGAGATGCGCCGGGTCATCATGTGACAATGATCGAATCACTGTGAACAACTCGGAAAGCGGCGCGAGGTTCCGAAAGTGTTCACAGATCTGAAGGCCGGGCGTTGCGGTGGACACAGGCTGAAACTCACCGCGAACTTCCAGCGGTGCGTTTGGCTTCATGTCGAACGTATCAAGCTGACTCGGGCCGCCCCACATGAACAGCATCAGACAGCGTTTGGCTTTTCCGAACCCCTGAACCTGACTGACCGAATCGTTGCTCCCGCGAAGCACACCGCCGGTCAGCGAAGAAAGCAGCGGTAGTGCCGATGTTTTCAATACGCAGCGCCGGCGCAGCAGTGAGTTTCGAATTGGCGGGAAAGTCGACATTCGAATGTTTGTCAGTGGGAAGGAAAATCGAGGCGGGAAAATCGCGGAGGTCGTGCCAACGCCATGCAAAATGGCATTCAAGTCGACCTGTCATTTGGGGAAAGTCTTCTGTAAGTTCGACAAGGTTACGCTGAGGGAACAGAGAATGTCCAGCTTTTCCCCAACGTTGCCCGGATCGTCCCGGCATTTTGGAGAAAGAAGCCAGTCAATTCGCCTTCTTCAGATATTCGGCCACCAGGACAATCACAGTTCCGTTCACTTTGCCTTCGACATGTTTGGGATTGGTCGTCAGCTGAATGTTCTTGACCAAAGTGCCTCGCTTGGCTGTGAAGCCACCACCTTTCACGACAAGGTCCTTGATTAACGTAACGCTGTCTCCGGTCTGAAGTATGTTGCCGTTGCTGTCGACTGTTGGGATCGGTTTGTCATCGTCTTCGGCGGGCTGAGCCAAACCGGACTGAGCCCATGCCAGAGTCGACTCGTCAAGATAGACGGTTTCCAGAAGATCCTGTGCCCAGTTCTCGCTGCTCAATCGATTCAGCATGCGCCAGGCGACGACCTGGACTGCCGGAACCTGACTCCAGATGCTCTCATTCAGGCAGCGCCAGTGAGTGACGTCCACGGGGTCTGGACTTTCGATCTGACCGCGGCAGGTGCGACAGAGTATCACGCAGCGTTCAGCACTACCGTCGCTGTCGGGCGGCACTTGAAATACGGCGAGTGAATCACTGGAACCACAGAGTTCGCAGGCAGAACTGCATCGCTGCATGAGAAGTGTTTCAACAGACATAACGGATCACCAGACTGAGGTGGTTCGGTTGCTCAATAAACAACGCTATGAAGCATTTTGTAGCGGATCGGCGCAAGCCGTCCGGTCAATTCATGACAAACACCCACCGGAGGGCTCGCGCCCAGCCGCCAAAAGCACGACTAGAACATGAGGGTATGTAAATCGGGCGGCCATGCCGATCGGCTCGCTGAGTTTGCCCGATTGCAGGAATGCACACTTGGGGTATCGCCAGATCGCTACAACAGTTCGTAAGTCGCCAGCATGGATTGAATCTGCTCCGGGCCGTTGAACATCATCACATCCAGAATGGAGAGCGAAGGAAGAAACGGAAGTCGAAGCTGGCGGTATTCCGTGATCCCGGCCTGCAGGAAACTCAGGCGGATCCCCTGCTCTTCAAAGCGAGGCTTTGAGTACAGATCAACGCCGCCCATCGGATTCATGTAATGATCCGCACCACACAGGCGGCAGAGTTCAAGGACTCGATCTTCGGCCTTGAGCGATTCCTCCTTTGTGAGTTCCGAACTGCGAGTCATCGGAGTCTGGATGCCGACGCGGACCGCTGTCTGCCGAAGCGAGTGCACAATCAGATCACAGGCGTTCTCCGTGGCGTGGTTCATGATGGAATGAACAAGGTCGAAGACCGAATCAAACTGCGGGGCTCGCTGGTACGCTTCTCGAATCAGCCTCAGCATCCGTTCTCTCTGTCGGTCAAAATCCGCCGCCAGTTTCCGATGGCAGATCAACCCGTTGTTGCCACCGGACTCCACCGGCAGCGTCAGCATCTGCTCGCGACCGTGCACAGAAATGCGATTGCGATTGATCCATCCGCCCTTGATCCATTGAACATCGTCATGAATCAGAAAATGATCGACCGCCGCCATCAGCTGAAAGTAGCCGATGTACGGAAAGAAATAGGGCTGCATGATGGCAAGACGCATACACTTCCCTGGCGACCGGTTGCAAACGAAGGCTGGTTGCGATCATCGTCCAGGTCTCAGCGGACCTGCCCTGCTCCGCGGACGATGTATTTGTAGCTCATCAGTTCTCTCAGGCCACAGGGGCCGCGAGCGTGGAAGCGGTCGGTGCTGATTCCGATTTCAGCCCCCAGGCCGAGTTCGCCACCGTCGTTAAAGCGAGTACTCGCGTTGATCACAACGGCCGAGGAATCCACTTCGTTCTGGAACCGGTCGGCCGCCACAACACAATTGGTAACGATCGCTTCGGTGTGAGCGGAGCCAAACGTTCGAATGTGTTCCATGGCCTGATCAATCGATTCGACAATTCGTACGTTCAGAATCAGGTCCAGGTGTTCCGTGTGATAATCCTGCGCAGTGGCCGCTTTACCCCCGGAGATCATCGCACGGCTGCGAGCACAGCAGCGAAGTTCAACATTCTTCTTCTGCAATTCCGCAGCGACGTTCGGCCAGAGTCTCTCCGCGGCGTCCTGGTGAATCAGAAGAGTCTCGGCCGCGTTGCAGACTCCCGGACGCTGGCACTTGCTGTTCAGAATAATGTCGGTTGCCATCGCGGCATCGGCAGACGCGTCAAAGTAGACGTGGCAGATTCCATCGAAGTGCTTGATGACCGGCATCGTGGCTTCCTGAGTGACTCGTTCAATCAGAGACCGGCCGCCTCGGGGAATTGTCACGTCAATCAGCTTCCCGAGCCCCAGAAGTTCTCCAACGATGGCTCTATCCGTTGTGTTCACAAGCTGAACCGAATGTTCCGGAAGCCCACAGTTGCTGAGTGAACTGGCAATGATGGACGCCAAAGCGCGGTTACTGTGGATTGCCTCACTGCCACCTCGCAGGATCACCGCATTTCCGCTCTTTACACACAGAGCCGCCGCGTCGATCGTGACATTCGGTCGAGACTCATAGATGAAAAAGACAACGCCCAGCGGAACTCGAACACGCGACACATGCAGGCCGTTTGGCCGTCGATGACCTTCGATCACTTCACCGACGGGATCCGGAAGTCCGATGATGTGCTCCACCGCTTTGGCGAGCGATTCAATTCGGGTGGCATCGAGCTTCAGGCGGTCCAGCATCGCGGCGCTGAGTCCCGCAGCGGCCCCGGCATCCAGATCCAGCTGATTCGCTGCGACGATGATGGGCGTGTGGCGTCGAAGCTCTTCGGCGACATTGGAAAGCCATGCGTTCTTGGCATCCGTTCGGACGGACGCCAGCCGAGTCGCCGAGGAACGGGCCTGTGTGGCCAGTTGGTTGCCATACGACGGAGATGAAGACATAGGAGAGTGGGCTCCAGGTCGGGGCTATCCCGGGCCGGAAGGCTGGTCGGGTGCGATGGTTGTTGGTGGCTCAGGTGAGCCGATGAAAACGTTCAGAAGTTTGGAAAACCGGGAAATTTAGCAGACGGACATGCACGGGATCACCCCAGAAGCCGGGAAACAGGACCTGTATCGGCATCAATTTCGCAGCGCGAAACTCGGGGCGTTGCTGAAGCTGAGGAACGGGGGAGCGGACAGGAATGGTCTGAAGTTGTTCGCCTCAATTTCCGAAAGCGAGATGAAATTCGGGGCTGAACCGGTTGGCCTTGATTCGGTGAGTGATTGTTCATATTCCACGTGTGCAGGGATGCGCGCGGAGTCATTGCGCTTGAGGGACCGATGGCGGACGGTTCCGCTTCCTGCATGAGGTCCACCCGCCTGGATGACTCACCGGCCGCAAATCACTGCATTTTTTGCAGAAGAGCGGTTCCCGGCATACGGCGCTTCGCAGTTTGCGAAGTTCCTGTGTGATTGATAGAGAAAGGGTCTGGTGTGGAACTTCCCAACTTGCCACCGTTGTTTGTTTACGGTGGGATTCTGGTCGGGTTCGTGGTTACGAATCTGCTGCTGGCTCACCTGCTCGGGCCAAAGAAGAAGACGCCTGTAAAGGACATGCCGTACGAGTCGGGGATGGACCCGATCGGAGATGCTCGGCAGCCGTTTGACGTGCGATTCTATCTTGTGGCCATTCTGTTTCTCGTTTTCGACGTCGAGCTTCTGTTCCTGTATCCCTGGGCCGTTAGCGCCTACAGTGAGATGGGAATTCCGGAAGATCTTCGCGACATTGTCTTCGCAGTCATGCTGGTCTTCATGAGCACACTCGCGCTGGCGTGGGTTTACGCCTGGCGGAAAGGGGTCTTTCGATGGCGGTAGGCCTTCCTGAAAATATCTTCATTACCAAGCTGGATGCCGCGGCCAACTGGGCGCGATCAAACAGTCTGTGGCCGATGCCGTTCGCGACGGCCTGTTGTGGAATCGAGCTGATGGCCACAGCGGCGTCAAGGCACGACCTGGCTCGGTTTGGCGCTGAAGTGATGCGGTTTAGTCCTCGACAGTGCGACCTTCTGATTGTCGCGGGTCGAGTTGTCATGAAAATGCTGCCTGTTCTGCAGCGAATCTGGCTGCAGATGCCGGAACCCAAGTGGTGCATTTCCATGGGGGCCTGTGCCTGTTCCGGCGGCGTGTTTGATACGTATGCCGTCGTTCAGGGGGTTGACCGATTTATTCCGGTCGACATGTACGTCCCTGGATGTCCGCCGCGTCCGGAGCAGTTGCTGGCCGCTGTGATGGAAATGCAGGCGAAGGTTCGCCGAACCGGCACCATCATGGGTAAAGAATTCATGGCGCGTGACACGCCGATGGGTCCTGCTCCGTTTGATGAAGATGAGCGTCATCGCATCGAAGACGCCACCTGGGTCCAGCTGGGTGGCTTCAATGCGGCTGCGACTTCCGCCGGCATGAGGGGAGGCAACCGTGGTTGAGTTGTCTGTGCTTCAGGGGCGGTTTGGAGCGGAGCTTGCCGAAAGCACGTTCCGTGATAATCGCCGTATCGATGTTCCGGCTGCCAAAGTGTTCGACATTCTGTCTGCTCTGAAGTCTGATTTCTGCTTTGACATGCTGGTCGACATCACTGCCGTTGATTACCTCGAATACGAAGGTGCAACGGATCGCTTTGGTGTCGTGTACCTGTTGTTGAATGTCGGTACGGGAGAGCGGCTGACGATCCGCACCGCGGTGAATCTGCCGGACCCGACGCTCCCGTCGGTCTATTCGCTCTGGAGAGGAGCGGACTGGATGGAGCGAGAAGTGTACGACATGTTCGGCATTTCGTTCCCTGGCCATCCGGATCTTCGTCGCATTCTGATGCCCGAAGAATTTGACGCGTTTCCTCTGCGGAAAGATTATCCTCTGAAGGGACGCGGTGAACGTCATAACTTCCCGATCATTACTCGATCCGGAAGCTGAGTATTGGTTTTGCTGGTGCAGTGATCTCGTCTGTTTGTGTTTCTTCCTGTCTTTGTAAGTCTGGCCGTCTTCGATGCCTCTGACTCCCGTTGATACTCTGGATACAGAATCGGCTGAGCGTGAATACGTCTGGACGCTCAACTTCGGTCCTCAGCATCCGGCAACTCACACCACGCTTCGTCTGGTGTTGACGCTGGATGGCGAGCGAGTGCTGAATGCAGTCCCCTACATTGGGTATCTGCACAGTGGATTCGAAAAGCTGGGTGAGCATCTCGACTTCAACCAGTATGTGACCATCGTCGACCGAATGAACTATCTGTCGCCGCTGGCCAATGAGATTGCATGGCATCATGCGGTGGAAAAGCTGCTGGGCATTGAGCTGACCCCGCGCTGCAAGTATCTGCGAACAATCCTTGCAGAACTCATGCGCATGCATGACCACCTGCTGAATCTTGGAACAACCGCGCTGGACCTGGGCGGGTTCACTGCGTTCCTGTATTTCTTCCAGCAGCGTGAACTGATTTACGATATCGTGGAACTGGCATCCGGGCAGCGATTCCACACCAGCTACACCCGAGTCGGTGGGGTGCTTTTCGACGTGAATCTGGACTGGGTCAACCGAGTCCGCAAGTTCATTACTGAGTTTCCGAAGGTGTACGACGAAGTCGACAGGCTGCTGACGAAGAATCGAATTTTCGTCGACCGAACCAAGGGCATTGGTTACATCAGCCGCGAAGATGCCATCAGCCTGAGTGCGACCGGACCGGTGGCTCGCGCAAGTGGCGTGGAGCGGGACATTCGTCGCGATGAGCCATATCTCGCTTATGCGGACCTTGATTTTGATGTCGTGTGTTCAAAGGGCGGTGACTGCTACGCTCGCTATCTGGTGCGAATGCAGGAGCTGCAGGAGAGCCTGAAGATTATCGGGCAGGCGCTGGAGAACATCCCGGGCGGCCCGGTCAATATCGGTGTTGACAGCGACATGGTGCTTCCAGCCAAGCCCGCCGTGTATCGAAGTATCGAAGGACTGATCCAGCACTTCGAAGTGATCATGCCGAACCGAGGCTACGATGTTCCTCGTGAGCAGGTTTACGCGGCGACAGAATCACCGAACGGCGAACTGGGATTTTACATTGTGGGCAACGGTGAGACTCGAGCCTACCGCGCTCGCACTCGTCCGCCATCCTACATTCACTTTGCGATGTTTCCTCACATGATCAAAAACCACCAGCTCAGCGACGTGGTGGCGGTCCTTGGAAGCCTCAACATTATTGCCGCGGAACTCGACCGCTGATTCGTCCGACTTTCCTCCTTTGATGGCTGACTGACAATGGGTGTTCTGAGCGAAGAAGTTCGTGAGCAGATTCGGGGCTTGTTCCCGAAGTACCCGAACAAGCGCGCGGTGACTCTGCCAGCACTGCACCTTGTCCATGACACATATCGAGCTGTTTCGCGGGAAGCGATCGTGGAGATTGCGGATCTGCTGGAACTGCATCCGTCAGAAGTGCATGACACGATGACGTTCTACAACTTCTTCAAGGATGAAAAGAATCCTCTGGGGAAGCATCGTGTCTGGTTCTGCCGCAGCATTTCCTGTGCTCTGCGAGGCGGTGAGGAGCTGTTCGAACAGATCTGTAACAAGTATCACGTCCATCCTGGTGAGAAGTCGGGGGACGGGAAGTTCACCGTGGAGTTTGCCGAATGTCTGGGAGCCTGTGAAGGTGCTCCGTGCATTCTGGTGAACGACGAATGCCACATGGACATGACAGTGGAATCCACGTCAAAACTGATTGACAAGCTGTAAGAGGATTATCGTGGCGAAATTCGAACCAGTACTCTTCGCACGAATTCATAAGCCGGACAGCACATCGCTGAAGTCCTACCAGGCCGATGGTGGTTATTCGCGCCTGAAGGAATTCCTCAGCATGGCTCCGGCGGACGTCACGAACATCGTGAAGGATTCGGGCCTGCGAGGTCGAGGCGGTGCGGGGTTCCCGACCGGCCTGAAGTGGACGTTCCTGCCCAAGGATCATCCCGGCCCGATTTATCTGGCCATCAACGCGGATGAGAGCGAGCCCGGGACGTTTAATAATCGTTATCTGATGGAGAAGGATCCTCATCAGCTGATCGAAGGCATCATGCTGGCATGCCATGCGATCAAGTCAAACACCGCTTACCTGTATCTTCGCTACGAATACGGTCGCAGCTATCGCGTACTGGATGCGGCCGTGAAGGAATGTTATGCGGCGGGATTGCTCGGCAAGAACATTCTGGGAACTGGATTCAATCTCGACATCGTCCTGCACCGCGGTGCCGGAGCCTACATTTGCGGTGAAGAGACCGGACTGATTGAAAGTCTGGAAGGCAAGCGAGCCTGGCCTCGAATTAAGCCGCCATTTCCGGCGATTGAAGGCCTGTTCCGCAAGCCGACCATCGTGAACAACGTGGAAACGCTCTGCTGTGTGACTCACATTCTGTATCGCGGCGGCGAATGGTTTAAGTCGATCGGCGTTCCACCGGATCCGAATAATCCTCGCGATCCAGGCAGCTATGGTCCAAAGCTGTACTGTGTCAGCGGTCACGTGAACAAGCCGTGCTGCGTTGAGCTTCCTCTGGGCGTCACAGCACGAGAACTCATCGAAGAACACGCCGGCGGTGTCTGGAAGGGTCGCAAGGCCAAGGCCGTAGTTCCGGGCGGAATCAGCATGGGGTTCCTCTCGGATAAAGAACTCGACACGAAGCTGGATTTTGCCGGGCCTGGCAAGGTCGGCTGTCTTGGACTGGGAACAGCCGCGGTAGTGGTTGTTGATGATCAAACGAGCATGGTCGACGTCCTTTATAACTGCTGTCGATTCATGTCACATGAGTCTTGTGGTCAGTGTACGCCGTGTCGTGAAGGCACTGCGTGGATGACCAAGATTCTGGAGCGTATTCGCAGTGGCAATGGACGACTGGAAGACCTCGATCTTCTGACCGAAGTTGCAGGTTCTATGGGCATTATTCCAGGCACAACCATCTGTGGTCTTTCCGACGGAGCTGCCTGGCCAGTGAAGAATGCGATTTCGAAGTTTCGCGGCGACTTCGAAGAGTACATCAAGAGTGGCAAGGCTTCTGTGACGTCAGCTCAGAAACTGATGGCGGTTCACTAAGGGATTTGAATTTCAGTTTTGAAATTTGAGATCTAGCAGTCAGGTAACAGCATGGCATCGGTGATTGTTAACGGAAAAGAAGTTGAGATCGGCGCGAATGAGCGGCTGAACTGCATTCAGGCAGCAGCGAAGGCAGGCGTCGAGATTCCGGCTTACTGCTGGCACCCTGCTCTGTCTGTTGTTGCCAGCTGCCGTATGTGTCTTGTCGAAGTTGGCGACAAGAAGCCGGACGGCACAGTGGCGATGCAGCCAAAACTGGTTCCAGGCTGTCAGACTCCTGCCAAAGACGGCACGGTGATCGTCGCCGACAGCCAGAAGGTCAAGGATGCCCGCAAGGCAACTCTTGAATATCTGCTGCTGAATCATCCGCTGGACTGCCCGACTTGTGACCAGGCTGGCGAGTGTTTTCTGCAGGACTACAGCTTTGACTACGGTCGAGGCTATAGCCGTCTGAATGAGCCAAAGAACATCAAGCCGGACAAGACGTATATCGGCGATCAGATCACGCTGTTCACCGATCGCTGCATTATGTGTACTCGATGTGTGCGATTCACACGCGAAGTCACGGGTTCAGCGGAACTGCAGGTTGTCAGCCGCGGCAGCCACGAAGAGATCGATATTTTCCCGGGACACCCGGTGAATAATCCTCTGGCCGGAAACGTCGTTGACCTTTGCCCCGTCGGCGCGCTGTGCAGCAAGGACTTTTTGTATCAGCAGCGAGTCTGGTGGCTCAAGACTCAGAACTCCGTTTGTCCCGGATGCAGCACCGGTTGCAGTGTCACGGTGGACCAGAACGAAGACCGTGTTTATCGCCTGAAGCCTCGCGTGAACGAAAAATCGCAGGGGCACTTCATGTGCGACGAAGGCCGATTCGGCTGGAAGTATACCCATTCCGATCAGCGTCTGACTTCGGCGGAAATTCGATCGAATGGACACACGACGTCCAAGGATTGGGATGCCGTCCTGAACGCCGTTCGAACCGCACTTCGCAAAGCGGCCGGCATCGGCAAAGGCAAGATTGCCGCGGTGCTTTCTCCATGGATGACCGTTGAAGAAGCCTGGATGCTGGGAAGCTATCTGAAGAGTCTCTCCAGCAATGTCACGCTGGCCATCGGACCGGTTCGGGTTTCCGGGCAGGATGATCACTTCCCAAAAGACATCAAGGGGAATCCGATTCCGCCAGCGAAGTTCACGATCCGCGCGGAAAAATGTCCTAACCGTGCTGGTGTGGAGGCTGTGCTGAAGCATCTGGTCGGTGATGTCATGCCGTTTGAAGAGCTGTTGCGACTGTCTTCAGCCGGGCAGTTCAATGCGGTATATCTGGTCGGTGGAGATCCGGCAGGATGGATTTCTGATCTTCAGGCGGAAGCCTTCAGCAAGGTGGAAACAGTGATTGTGCAGGACTTCCTGCCGTCGCCTGTACTGAAGCACGCCACTCACGTCCTGCCGTCCGGAACCTTTGTGGAGCGCGAAGGGACTTTTGTGAACTACAAGGGACTTGCTCAGCTGGTTCGACGTTCTGTGCGAGGTCCCGATGGAACTCGTCCGGACTCCCGCATTCTGTGGGATCTCAGCGAACGATCCGGGCTGGTGCAGACGGATTCACTGCGAAAAGAAATTGCTGCTGCAGTCGCGTCCCTTGCCGCACTGGATCATCCGGATTTGAAGACAGACGGTGTTTTTCTGTCGGCAGCGGAAACGGCCGTCGCACGTTCATAACAGACAGATCCTCTGTGGCAGGATCGCCTTTGATATAACGAATTCCTCATTCACTTATAGTGATACTGAGATATGGAACTTCTGGTCACACTGATCACGATCGGCATCGTCGTGGGAGCCATTCCCGGCGTTTGCAACTATCTGATTCTGCTGGAGCGAAAGCTGTCAGCATGGATGCAGGACCGAGTCGGGCCGAATCGAGTTGGGCCGCTTGGACTTTTTCAGCCTCTCGCAGACGGTATTAAGCTGCTGTTGAAGGAAGAAGTGATTCCGTCTCACGTGGACAAGGTCCTTTTCCTGATTGCACCGGCGATTTCCGTCTTCACGGCACTTCTGGCGTTCGCTGTCGTGCCGTTCGGACCGACGGACGATCCCGGCGTGCCATCATTTATCCGGTTCATTATTGCACCAGGGATTGATGTTGGCCTGATTTTTATTTTTGCTGTTGGGAGCCTTGCTGTTTACGGGATCGTTCTTGGTGGCTGGGCATCAAACAACAAATACAGCGCACTTGGGGGATTGCGAGCCAGTGCACAGGTTGTGAGTTATGAGATTCCGCTGGGGATGTCGGTGCTGGGGATCGCATTGATTTCCGGTTCACTGAACCTGGAAACCATCATGAAGCAACAGATCGAGGGCGGGATTCTGAGCTGGAACATCTGGTTTCAGCCTCTTGCCGCTCTGATGTTCTTTACGGCCTCACTTGCGGAAGCCAATCGACTGCCATTCGACCTTGCCGAATGTGAACAGGAACTTGTCGGTGGGTGGCATACCGAATACAGCGCTCTGAAGTGGGCGCTGTTCTTCCTTGGTGAATACACCCACATGATCACGATCAGTTTCCTGACGTCGATTCTGTTTCTGGGTGGCTGGAACTTCCCGCTGATTGCAGAAGCGACAAGCAGCTATCCGTTTGTCTGGCTTGTGAAGTTGCTTGTCCTGATGGGCAAAGCATTCTTTTTCATCTGCGTCATCATCATGCTTCGCTGGACGATTCCTCGTTTTCGTTTCGACCAGCTGATGGAACTTGCGTGGCGAGTGATGATTCCGCTGTCGCTGGCCAACCTGCTGATGGTGATGGTGACGAAGCACTTTGAAATGAGTCTGTGGTGGCTGCTGCCTGGATCCTGTGCACTGTTTGTTGCATGGGGTCTGATCAGCGCGAGTCTTCGCAGTGCGGAAGAACGATCGCGGCCAGGATACGTCAAACGAAAGAAAGCCGCGGCTGCGCACGGTGGACATGGACACGGCGGCCACGGACACGCAGCAGCACACTAGCTTGACGCCGGTGTGTGTGTGTCGCGGGTGAAATACTGAAACTAACCGGAACCGATCAAAGATCGAGACAGATCAGGGTGATCGAGTATGACTGAAACAGCGAAAAAGAAGAATGTGCGATGGGTCGAAGAACCTGAGATCGGGTTCTGGGAGTCGACCTTCGTGCCTGCGATTCTGTCCGGGCTGAAGACAACTCTGAAGCACGTTGTCGATCGCAAGACAGTGACTCAGCAGTATCCGGAAGTTAAACCGGAGCTGCCGCTTCACTACCGCGGTGTTCATCGCCTGAATCGCGATGAGAAGGATCGCGTGAAGTGCGTGGCCTGCATGATGTGCGCAACGGCCTGTCCGGCGAACTGCATTACCATTGAAGCTCAGGCTGCACCGCCGGAGTGGCCGGACCGCGATAAGTTCTGCAAGACGTTTGTGCTGGATGAGCTTCGCTGTATCTATTGTGGCATGTGTGAAGAAGCTTGCCCGGTGGATGCGATTGAGCTGACTCATATCTACGACCTGACCGGGGAAACTCGCAGCGATCTGTTGTACGACCGGGAGAAGCTGCTGTCTGTCTTCGACAAGACAAAGAATGATCCTCGAGATCCGGTTAGGACTCGTCGGGGGACTTTGGGCCCTGCAGCAGAGTTTCAGCAGTTGCCGGCTCTTGGTCCCGCGACCGTTGTTCCTTCTGCTGACCGTGCAGCGAAGGCCGATACGGCTGGAGTGATTCGTACGGGCGGGGAGGTGTAGTGATGGAGTGGTTTCAGAAGAACCCGCTGATTCTTGCGGGGCTGGTGGCCTGGATCGTCGGCATCCTGATGCTGATGCCGGGCCGAAAGACAACTTCCGTAAAGACGCCTCGGATGGGGCTGCTTGTCACCGCGATCGGCGTTGTCTTGTTTTGTGCGGGCGCTGGCGGACCGGGAACGGAGCTGGCCAACGAAGCCATGTTCTGGACGTTTGCTGTCAGTGCTCTGCTTTGCGGAGTGCTGATGATTACTGCCCGCAACCCCGTGTATGGTGCCCTCTGGTTCGCTCTGTCGACTCTCAGTACCTGTGGCCTGTTTCTGTTGCAAAGTGCACCGTTTCTGGCAGCAGCGACGGTCATTGTTTACGCCGGAGCGGTGATTGTCACCTTCCTGTTTGTGATCATGCTGGCTCAGCAAAGCGGAGCTGCCACCTATGACCGGCGTTCACGTCAGGCCATTCCTGTGACGCTGGCATCATTTGTCCTCCTGGGCGCCATTACGATGACGCTCCACAAGAATCCGCCGGAGTTTCAGTTGCGAAACCTGGAGGAAGAAGCGAAGCAGGAAGAGGAAGCTTCAGGCTCTCTCGGAATGTCGCTTGTGGCACCGGAAAATCTTCCCGAAGTCACCATCGTGACCAAGCCGAACCAGCTCAGTCTGGCGACGGTGAAGCAGCCAGTGGGAAGCATGAAGGGGCTCGGTAAATCACTGTTCGGTGATTACCTGTTCGCCGTCGAACTGGCCGGAACACTTCTGCTGGTGGCCTGTATCGGAGCCATCGCTATTGCTCCTCGACGTGAGGAGGGAGCACTATGACACCTGAAGACATGAGATACCTTCTGGTCGGAGCCGGCCTGTTTATTTTGGGCGCGATCGGCTTTCTGACTCGAAGAAACCTGATCCTGATGGTGCTGTGTGCAGAACTGATGCTGCATGGCGTCTCACTGACGATGGTCACCTTCGGGCGAGTCCATCAGACCAATGAAGGCCAGGCCTTTACGATTTTCACACTGACCGTCGCGGCCTGTGAGGCGGGACTTGCACTGTCGCTCGTTCTGGCGCTCTATCGCAAGGCTCACTCGCTGGATATCCAGCTCTGGAGTGAACTGCGGGATCCGGATGTTGACGGACCAAAGTCCGATGAGCCAGAGTCAGGTTCGGGTTCTGCAGTGTCCTCGTATGGTGAAATTCCTACGTTGACGGTTGCCGGACCGGCTCCTCTGGAGACCGCAGGAAGCAGTCGATAGACCTTTGAGTTCCGGGTGTTCTTTCTGATAAAGCAGTGCAGACATGCCTGAAGATATTCAACAACTTGTTCTGTGGGCGATTCCGGCGGCACCGTTGCTGTCGGCGGTGGTGACCGCGTTCCTCGGGCCGAAGGTCCTGAAGTCACGCAGTCATCTGCCGTGCTGGTCGGCCCTGGCCATTTCGTTTCTGTGCTCTCTGCTGCTGTTGTTCGCAGTTCTGCCTGGGATCAACGGCACTGGAGACGGCTACGGACGTGAGTCGATCGTGTTCGGCTTCGAATGGCTGCACGTCGGCACGCTGGAGATTCCGCTTCAGCTGCGTGCGGATTCCATGAGTGCCATTATGCTGGCGATGGTGACAGGGGTCAGTCTGCTGGTGGCAATGTTTGGTTCCGGCTACATGCATCATGATCCGGGCTATCCTCGGTTCTTTGCTGCTGTATCAATGTTCGTTTTTTCGATGTGCATGCTGGTGCTGTCGAATAACTTTGCCCAGTTGTTTGTTTTCTGGGAAATGGTCGGTCTCTGCAGTTATCTGCTGATTGGTTTCTGGTTCCATAAACCATCGGCGGCCGCCGCGGCGAAGAAGGCGTTTGTGGTCAACCGAATTGGCGACTTCGGTCTGATCATGGGGATTTTTCTGATCTGGACGCATTTTGGTTCGATCGACTTTCTTCATGTGCTCAGCAGCAAAGATGTGATTGCTCACGTTCACC
>CAZIGZ010000020.1:16495-33707 GCA_964538835.1 uncultured Chitinophaga sp.
ACCAGCAGTCACCTCAGGCGATTCCTTTGATTTGCTTCTGCCTGTTCCTTGGGGCCATGGGCAAGTCGGCACAGTTCCCGCTGCAGGTCTGGCTTCCGGACGCGATGGAAGGCCCAACCCCGGTGTCAGCACTGATCCATGCAGCGACGATGGTCACTGCTGGTGTTTATCTGGTTGCACGGTGTACTCCGCTGTTCGTGATGGCTCCCAACGTCCAGATGTTTGTGACTGGTATTGGAGCGATTACTGCAGCAATCGCTGCACTCACAGCGTTAACGCAGACGGACCTCAAGCGAGTACTTGCGTATTCCACAGTCAGCCAACTGGGCTTCATGTTCATGGCGCTGGGATGCGGAGCAGCCGGGGAGGAACTTGTGACACCGGCGGTGACCGCCGGGATGTTCCATTTGTTTACTCACGCCTACTTCAAGGCACTTCTGTTCCTTGCGGCCGGAAGTGTCATGCATGCCATGGGCGACATCATCGACATGCGCCGATTCAGTGGTCTGAAGCATGCCCTTCCGATTACTCACTGGACCTTCCTTGTTGGTGCGGCAGCACTGGCTGGGGTTCCTCTGCTGGCTGGCTTCTGGAGCAAGGACGACATTCTGGCTGTGCTGTATGAAGCATCGCACAGCAAAGAACATGGATTGTTCTTTGGGACGATTCTGGTTGTGGCATGCGTCACGGCCCTGCTGACTGCGTTCTATACCTTCCGAGCCTACTTCATGACGTTCTGGGGGCCCGAGCGATTTCCGGAAGAAGCGGGCGACCATCCTCATGAAGCCACACCGATCATGGCATGGCCTCTGCGGATTCTGGCGGTGTGTGCGGCGCTCATCGGTCTGGCCGTCGGGCCCACGCATCTGTTCGCTTCCTACCTGCACAAGACCATCGGACTGACTGCTCCGGAAGCCCATGGACTGCACTGGAACATCATGGCTCTGTCGACCGTCATTGGTATGGCGGGCATTGGTTTTGCCTGGATGTTCTATGTGGCTTCACCTGGCATTCCTGTTGCCATAGCGAAAGCCATGAAACCGTTCTATCTGGTTTCTCAGGGCAAGTTCTTCCTGGACGAGATTTTGTTTGTTCTTGTCGTTCTTCCACTGCGAGGAATTGCATTGATCGCAACACTTCTGGACCGCTTCCTGATTGATGGTCTCATCGATTCTGTCGGAGCAGTTCCGGGGGTATTGAGTGGTTATTTGAAGCGTCTGCAGGCTGGCCTTGTGTCTTCGTATGCCGGAGTCATGTGGTTTGGTGCTGTCGCTGTGGTTGTGATTGCGTTGATTCTGTCCTGATTCAGTCGCCGCTTGTCGGTGCTGTTCCCTGTTGAATGAAGTGGCCTGGTTCCCATGCTTGCACTTCTCTTAATGTGCCTCCTGATTCCACTCGCCACGGCGCTGCTGCTGATGCTGTTCCGCAATTCGCTGAACACGTCAAACGCAAGGTGGATCGCTGTGACGGGTGCTTCACTGACGCTTTTACTTGCCACGTTGATGGTCTCGCGCTACTACATGGCGGCAATCAAGTACGGTGAGTCAGGTGTGAAGATTCCTGCTCTGGCGTCCTCAGTGAGCAAGGATTATCCCTATTCGGCCATCGTTCCAAAGGTCGAATGTCGTCTTCCATGGCTGGAGACCGGCAGTCTGAAACTGGAAATGTATTTCGGTCTGGACGGAATCAGCGCGGCGATGATTGCACTCACTGCCCTGCTGACGGTGTCGTCCATTTTGATTTCCTGGGAAGCCATTAAGGATCGTGCCGCGGAGTTTTATGCGGCATTGCTCATCCTGCAGACGGGACTCGTGGGCGTCTTCTGTTCTTTCGACCTGCTGCTGTTCTACGTATTCTTTGAAATGACCCTGATTCCGCTGTTCTTCCTGATTGCAATCTGGGGCGGACCGGATCGTAAGTGGGCGGCAGTGAAGTTCTTTCTGTACACGCTGGCCGGAAGCCTCGTGACACTGTCTGGATTGATCTACCTGATTCTGGAAGTTTCGCGGGCAGGTCTGGCCAATCCGACATCGTTGCCTGCGTTGTCGTCCTGGCTGGCGGAGAAGCCACTCTCCCTCGAACTTCAGCGATATTTGTTCCTCGCCATTTCCATGGGCTTCCTGATCAAGGTGCCAGTGTTTCCTTTCCATACATGGCTTCCTCTTGCCCACGTGGAAGCTCCGACGGCGGGAAGTATTGTACTGGCCGGCGTGCTGCTGAAGCTGGGAACCTATGGCTTCCTGCGAATCTGTCTTCCCATGCTTCCGGATGCCAGCCGGGATCTGGGACTGCCACTGATCGGTCTGTTGTCCGTGATCGGAATCATCTACGGCTCACTGTGTGCTTTGGCTCAGCGAGACATCAAGAAACTGGTGGCTTACAGCTCCGTCGCTCACCTTGGCTTCTGCATGCTCGGTCTGTTTGCTCTGAACACCGAAGGTATGACAGGCAGCGTTCTTCAGATGATCAATCACGGACTTTCAACCGGCGCATTGTTCATTATCGTCGGCATGATTTACGAGCGGTACCACACTCGAATGATGGATGACCTTGGTGGCCTTGCAACCAAACTGCCTTTGATCGGCATCAGCATGGTCTTCATCTCCATGTCCAGCATCGGCCTGCCGGGTCTGAATGGATTTGTTGGTGAGTTTCTGTCTCTGGCTGGCATGTTCAAGGTCAATCCCCTGTATGCCGCACTGGGAACGACAGGCGTGATTCTGGGAGCATGGTACCTTCTGACTGCGGTTCAGCGGGTGTTCTTCGGATCTCTCCGAGAGCCTCATCATCATGGCGATGACGAAATCACTGACATGAACGCAAGAGAATTTCTGGCTCTGGCTCCGCTGGCAGCATTGTGCCTGTGGATTGGTGTCAAACCCGCAACGTTGATTGAACTGATTGAGCCGGACGTGAAGGCAGTGGCCAGGGTTTTGAAAGTCGACACACCAAACACGGAGTTGCCTGCCCAGGCTTCTGTGGAGTAGTGGTTTCTGTTCCTGCGTTCCTGATTTTTGTTCCTCTGATTTATCCGAGACTTAGCCGTGCCCGCATTTAAAGAACTGAATCAGGCTGCTGGACTGATCATTCCGGAAATCATCCTGATTGCCACGGTCTGTATCATGTTCCTGGCAGCACCGTTTCTGGTCAGTGAACATGGCAAGACCACTTCCGGCCTGCGACATCGCTGGGGGATCCTGGCGATTCTGTCGCTGCTGTGTGCCGGATACGCATGGCTCAGTGCTCCGATGACAACATCCACGGCTGGGCCGTTCATCGCCGATTCCTTTGCGTGGTTCGTTCGTGGGCTCACGCTGTCCTGTGGAATTCTTTTGACTCTTGTGCTTTGGGATCAGACAGAAGACTCCACGGCGGCTGAAGCTTTTGCGTGCCTTCTCGCGATCCTGGCCGGCGTCAATTTCGTCGCTCTGTCGAATGACCTGGTGGGTGTCTTTCTGGGCCTCGAGCTCGTCAGCATCCCGACCTACATCCTGTTGTATCTTGGACGAAACGACTGGATGTCGCGCGAAGCGACCATCAAGTATTTCCTGCTCAGCATCTTCTCATCTGCGTTTGTGCTTTACGGTATGGCCTGGCTGTTCGGTATGGCAGGAACGACAAACCTCTCGGCGATTGCGGAGAAGGCTCGTGGTGCGATCCTGATGTCTCAGCACGGAATGGTTCGAGTTGCCCTGATGCTGGTCATTGCCGGAATCAGCTTCCGACTCACGGCGGTCCCGTTCCACTTCTACGCTCCGGACGTGTTTCAGGGCGTTGCTCCTTCTTCGTCTGCCATGCTTTCGGTGTTGCCGAAAGTCGTAGGATTTGCAGCTCTGCTGAAGATTCTTCCAGCCTGTTTTGGAACGGCTTCGCTGGCTGAATGGGAACCGGCTGAACCAATGAAAGTCATTCTGGTCTGGCTGGCCGTATTGACGATGTTCCTTGGCAATATTCTGGCAATGCGTCAGACAAATGTGCTTCGACTGCTGGCCTATTCCAGTATTGCCCACGCCGGTTACATGATGGTCGGTCTTGTTGTCGGCAGCTCTGCGGGAGCGACCAGCGGGGTCGCGTCCCTGTTGTTTTACGTCACTGTCTACGGGATCGTCTCAATTGGTCTGTTTGCCCTGATCGCAGCAGCGGGTGGTGCGAATCGGCCTGTTCGAGCGACCTCAGATCTTGCGGGATTGAGTCGGACTCGTCCTGTCATCGCGTTTCTGATGACCGTGTGTCTTTTCGGTCTGAGCGGTCTGCCTCCGACCGGTGGATTTATCGGCAAGCTGAATCTGTTCCTGGCAGCCTGGTCCGAAGATACTCAGAATGGCCGAATCCTGGCAATCGTGCTCGCAGTGAATGCCGTCATCGCGGCGGCTTATTATCTGCGACTGATCGGAACCATGTACTTCGAACAATCGACGACGGTTGATGAACCTGTCGCACGACCGGCTGCATGGGTTGCGGGTGGGTTTGCCGCAGCCGCTTCCCTTGTACTGTTCGTCAAACCTCAGTGGCTGTGGAATGCGGCACAGGCAGCGGTCGGGATCCTGTCGACTTAGCCAGTGCACCAATTCAGCGAATCAATGAACATATAGCGGAAGGGCGCGAGCCCTCCGGTGAACGGCAAGATCGGAAGAGTGAGGCCTCCGCTTCTGTGGCACTGGACGCCTTGTGCAGTGGCGCTTACCGGCCAACTCAATTCCTTCGGATGCCTGAACCTCCCGCAAACGAACGGAAACTCATGTTGCCATGCAGGAGACATTCGGTTGAATGACCTGACTCGGCAAATCCTGAATGCTCGAGGTCCTCGGAACTCCGTTGATCCATGGAGACCGTGGGCTTTTTTTGTTGAACAGGAGTATTCGCGGAACGGCCAAGTCGAAGATGTGACAACGCTGTTCCTGACGAACCGCGAATGCCCGTTTCACTGCCTGATGTGTGACCTCTGGAAGAACACGACTGAGGACACCGTCCCCTCGGGGGCGATCCCAGCGCAGATTGAATGGGCCCTTCAGCAGCTTCCGGCCGCTCCCCACATCAAACTCTATAACAGCGGCAACTTCTTTGATCCAAAGGCCATTCCTCGTTCTGACTGGCTTGCCATCGCGCGGCTTGTTGCTGGGTTTAAAACCGTCATCGTGGAGAATCATCCACGACTGGTCGGACCCCACTGTGGCGAATTTCAGCAACTCTGCGGAACCCAGCTGGAAGTCGCGCTGGGACTGGAAACCTCGCACGCGGAAACTCTGGCCGCACTGAACAAACAGATGACGGCAAAAGACTTCGAAAGTGCCTGCAGGCTGCTGGTCGACGATCGAATCCTGGTCCGTGCATTTGTTCTCTTCAAGCCGCCCTGGACGACGGAACAAGAGGCCATTGAGCGAACGCTGGAATCCGTCCGTTTTGCGTTTGATTGCGGCGTCTCCTGCTGTTCGATCATTCCGGTACGAACCGGCAACGGCATCATGGAACGGCTTCAGGCGGCAGGACAGTGGGAGGCACCAAAACTCAGCTCACTCGAACACGTCGCGCAGACCGCGATTGGCTGGAAACGTGGTCGAGTCTTCGTCGATCTCTGGGAAACCCGACAGTTTGCTGATACTCCTGACCGTGCTGATGAGCAACTGGAACGACTAAGCCGAATGAACCTGACGCAGTGCTGCGAGTGATCGCCACATGTTTCGTGACGGGTGGAATTTGAACCTTTGAACCGCGGGTCAATACGAATCAACGCGTATGGACGCGGCCGTGACGTTGACTGGTTGCGGACTCATCGCGGCCACGAGACGACTGTGATGAGGTTGTCCGATGTCGTGAGTTCTCGAAGCGAAGTATTTGCAGCGCTGTCGCTGAGGATGCTCTGCAGTTCTTCGTCCAGCGCCAGCCTCGCAGGGATCAGAAGCTCGTCCTGACCGGCTGCTTCCATGAGGCGCCGAGTTCGTGCGACGGTGGCTCCAAAGTAGTCCAGTCGGTCATTCAATGTGGTCACCATCGCCGGACCATGTTCGATCGCTGTTCGCTGCGGCAGTGCACTGGACTGTGCATCCTTCATCAGAGTGACGGCCGCCCGAACGGCAGATGGTGTTGACTGAAAGACGGACAGAATTCCTTCACCGACCACCTTAACGACGGCGCCTCCTGCAGCGCGAATGCACTCTTCCATCTGCATCAGCCTGGTTCTGATCCTGCCAAAGGCCGGTCCGTCACCGATCGATGTGTAAAGCCGTTCGGCTGTGCAGAGTTCAGACATCAGAAGAGTCACGCTTGTGATCGAGACAATCTGCCCGGGTGCGAGGACCTCGTTTGGGAACAGATCTCGAAACAGCGGCATCGCCGATGCTGCAGCGGCCGTCAGTGCTCGGTCTCTTCCCGCGGTGCGTTCCAGACGCACCTGCAGATCCTGACCTGTTGTGTTGTGAAGGACCAGTACCTGACGACCGGCGCGAAAGACGGGGACAGTCCCGGGAGTTGGCGGACGCAGCATCGAAAACTCCGATCGCGACGCACCTCGTCCGGCAGATACGACCAGATCAATCACAAACGGAAGCTGCGGTCCTCGCAGCCGATACGTGCCTTCGGTCAAAGCCACTTCCAGGTCAAATCGCTCACCTGGAGCCAGTCGAATCTGAGCGACCACATGAGCGGAAAACGCCGGGCCGCCAATGCAATAGGTTCGAGTTTCCGCGGGGCGAACATCGGGATGGGCGCGGAAGATCAATTCCACTGAGGACGCAAAGTCCACCGTGTATTTCAAATCGCAGGCCGGACAGTACGCATGATCTTTCAGCGACGCCAGAGTTTCCTGAACATCCGCGGGAATACGACAGGACGGACACAAAATATCCCACAGGTGAAGCAGCAGGCCCTCTTTCGCTCCCAGAAGACACGCACGGACGACTTCCTCGGAAGACAGCTGAAACCTCTCAGCAAACACGAGTGGACGGATGCGGGCCACTTCGAGGTCTGATGCGTTCTCCAGAAACTGACGCAGGGTTTCAGTGACGGCGGGATCAGTGCCAGCCGCTGCCACGGACTGGACTCGCTGCTCCAGTCTTCGCCGGCCGCCGGATGTAATGGCCACCCTGGCACCGAATGCGTCCGCCGCCGGTGGCGAACCTCTTTGCAGAAACTCATCCACCTGTTGATAGACTTTTTGAAACGATCGAGGTGTTCTGCGAGCCAGCTCCAGACGACACAGCATTCGTCCTGCAAAGTTCCGTGGCACGGCTTTCAGCGTCTGAGTCAGTCGGGTGCCTCCCCCGGAAATCGGCTGAAGCTCCACGATGTTCATAAACCACAGAAATGGCCCTGCTGAAAACTCACGCAGGACGCTCAGCCTCTTCCCCTCGACCCATTCATACGGATGTTCCTGCCAGGCCAGCTTCTGACCTGCCACACGCGCTTCCGCAAACCGCTCGACACCTCTTTCCGGATGTCGCCGTGTTGTGTAAGTGACCGATGACAGACCCAGAGCATGATTGACTCGATCCGTATGCGAAACATATGGCCAAAGTTGTTCCGGTGATGATCGCAGGTCGCAGCTGAATCTGTGCTCGAAGACATCCAGTCCCTGCGTCGCCGGTGGTGCCGGGTGAATGGCAATCGAGGTTGGTTCGCCATGCAGCAGACGCTCCAGATCTGCAGCAAGCTCTTCGCCACTGGCGTACCGAGCATCCGGGTTCTTCTGCAGACACTTCTCCACAACGACGCAGCACGCGTCGCTTAACTCCGGGCAGAGCGAACTGAGCTTCGGCACTGGGGCACTGCAGTGCGCGTTCATCACGGCGACCTGCGATTCGGCCGCGTATGGAGGTCGACCTGTCAGCAGATGGAACAGTGTCGCACCCAGCGAATACACATCGGATCGCGAATCGGCCGTAAGTCCCCTGCACTGCTCCGGCGACATATACAGCGGCGTTCCAAGAATCGCACCATCCTGCGTCATTGCCATGGACTCGGACTGGTCCATCGCGCGTGCCAGTCCGAAGTCTGACAGTTTTGCCAGCGGTTCACCGTCGGAAATGATCCATCGCTGATCTGCGAACGTCTGCTGAACAGTCGCAGCATCCGCCCCGTCCCGGTCAACAAGCTCAGCACCGCGAGCCGTCAGCAGAATATTGTCAGGCTTGATGTCTCGATGAAGCACGGATTCCTGGTGAGCGACCGCAAGGCCGCGAGACACATCCAGAATCAACCGCAATGCTGTCGACTCGGGAACCCGCCTGCCACTTCGAATAACGGACGACAATGAACCACCCGGCAGATACTCCAGCGCGAGAAAGTGAACGCCCTGGTCATGATTACTGTCGATCAATCTCGCCACATACGGGCTGTCTGCCTTCGACAGCATTCTCGCTTCTTTGCTGAAGCGTCGGATCATGGAGGGGCTTCTGGCCGTTCGTTCATTCAGAATCTTGACCGCGACCGTTGCGCCGCTGGCGGTGTCGACTGCCCGATACACCGCTCCGACAGCTCCTTCTCCCAGTCGTTCGTAGATTCGAAAGCGGCCAAGGATTTCCGGAACGACGATGCGAGCATCTGACGGCGTAATGTCGGTGACGCATGTCTGGTCAGCAGATTCGTGGTTGGGAGCCACTTGAGTAACGTTCGTGCGATCTGCGAGCAACTTTGCTTCCTCATTCGAAGCACCGGCTGCTGCTTCGAGTGCACTGACTTTGGGCAGTCGAGCGGCAATCCACGATGCCGTGATCAACTGATTTTGAGCAAGAGAGGGATCCGGAAGAATCAACGCCTTGTGTTCATCCATCGCAATTCCGGTGAGCAGTTTCAACAGATCGAGACATGCGGTTCCAGGTTGCCTCACATCATCCTCAGAGTCATCCTGTTGCGTCGGCTCGGTCCAGCACAACATGACGTCAAGACACCATGTGCCGTCTGATCGGCTGACAATGTGTTCCGGCTTCACGCAACCCGCGACCAATCCCTGTCGATGCAACTGGGCAAGTCCCGCGAACAGCCGACCGAACCTGGCCAGAACCTGAGTTGTGGCCAGCGCCGAGACATGACTTGCGTCTAACGTCGAAATGCACTCGAACACGACAAAGGGAGTCTCAGCTTCCTCCTGCCATTCCCGGGGGCAGTTGAGACCCCGATTCTTGATACCATTCAGGATCGTAAGTCGCTGGCAGAGGCTTCGGCTGGCTTCAAAGTTACGATGCAATGTTCTCAGTTCGAAAGCGTGGCCCTGGGGCGTTACGGCCGCAAACGAAGACCAGAGTCGCGATTCACGCAGAGGACGTTCGGTTCGGTACGTCTCGTTCCCTCGGAATTCCACGCCTGACTCCCGCTGCAGCCTTCAGCTTGACCTGTGCCTGATTGACCCGACTTTGAACTCGTGCCTCGACATCGTACAAAGATCGCGGATGGACGGCGAAGCGTGGCCGGAAAAATGCAGACAGTATGAGCCAGCCTGCTATGATGTCGGGCATTCTTTCGTATGTGACGACAAAGACAACCCCATGGCCCGGCTCTTTCTGATTATCGACGGTTACAACCTGATGCATGCCGCAGGGTATGGCCGTCGACAATATGGTCCCGGCGGTCTTGAACGCGCGCGAAACCGGTTGCTGACGGAATTGGGACGTCAGATTCCATCCGAACTGCATTCGGATTCGACCATCGTGTTCGACGCAGCTGAAGCAGAAGCTCGTGATGAAGTGGATCCGAAGACCACGGTATCAAAGATCCGAGTTCAGTTTTCCGAACCAGGGACCGACGCGGATTCGGTGATTGAGATCATGCTGGCGGCTCACAGCAGTCCCAAGCAGATCCTGGTCGTTTCCAGCGATCATCGACTTCACAAGGCAGCATCACGACGACAGGCACGATGCATCGACAGTGAAGAATTTCTGAAGATCCTGGAGAACCCGCCCACGGCTTTAAGGCAGTTGCGACCTTCGACCAAAGCGACCAAAGGAAACAGTCAGTCGAAGGCGACCGGGAAAGATCGCAAGCCCGCTTTGGATCTTGAAAAGCTGACCGACGTGCTGGACGAGTTTCTGCAGATCGATGTCAATGAAATCAGGAAATCCGTCCGCAAGGAAGGTCGGTGACATCGTGCTCTCACTGCTCAAGCCAAAGGTCTACATCTTCGATCTGGATAATACTCTGTTCGACACGCGAACGATTCCCCGTTCGATCACTGATCCGCTCTTTGATGCTCTTCGAGCCGAGAATCACGGTGAAGATGCCATCGCCGGAGATGTACTGGAGAGAGCGTTCGAAGATTCGTGGAGCATTCCGTTTCCGCAGGTGGCCGCGAAACATGGACTTTCCAGCCGACTATTGAAACGCTGGGCGGAACTTCATCAGGACATTCGCTTCACGGATCCTCTCGATCCTTTTGACGATGTCGTGGAAGCGCTAGCGAAAATCACGGCGCATCGAATTCTACTGACTTCAGGATATCCTCAGGTTCAGCACGGCAAGATTGACGCGCTGGGTCTGCGGTGCTTCTTCAATGACATTCTGATCGATGCCGCTGATGATCCGAATCGCAGAGGCAAACAGGCGATGATGGCGGAACTCATGATGTGTCATCAATGGCAACCGAGCGAGTTGCTGGTGATTGGTGACAGCGCCACCAGTGAAATCGCAGCAGGCCGCAATTTGGGAATCACGACCGTGCAGATCCTTCGCCCTGGTGTTGTCCCCACAAACCTCGCGGACTATCAGATTCGGACGCTGCGAGAACTGGTGGTACTACTCGGCGAATCGACGTAGCGACAAAGTGGCATGTTGGTGACATGCCACTTTTTTTGCCATCGTTTTCATTCACTTCAGTCGAATCCGAACGAGCAGATCATTCAGTGCCGGACCCGCCGAAGATGTCTCCGGCAGATGGGATCTGGAGGACGCTTCTTCAAGCTGCGTGGTGAGTCGCTTCACCTGTGCCTCATGGAATGCCACGTCAGCAACGGAGAGCGTGCCCTTCTCCGGGCCTGTCAGCTTTTGCTGAATCAGGTCGTTCAGGAATGACAGCTGAGCCTCTTCGTTCAGACGCAGCAGGTTCGCCTGCACTTCCCCTGATCGCATAAGGTGAGTTCCGGTCAGCAGAACTCGATACACGTACAGCAGCGGTTTGACTCGACGAGGATTCTCCTTGAGAAAGAGCTTCCACTGAGTCTCCGCGAATCCCAGATAATGGTGCGCATGGAATCGCGTGACGCAGCGCGCCGCGATCTCTTGCAGTTCACTGAATTCCGCTGTTTCATGGATCACAATCGGTGACAGCACCTGTTCGAGGACATACCCGTTCTTTTTCAGCATCATGCTGAAGAACTTGCGAACGTCATGCGTCACAAGATCCATCTCCAGGCCATCCCGAACTCCTGATCGTTCAACCGTCTCGTCGCTGACATCCAGACTCACAATGGTTCTGAGCGGCAGAATGTGAGCACCGCGGAGATCGAAATCGGAATCGGGCGACGGGAATCCGTACAAATGTGCTCCGCTCAACGTCGCAAAGAGCAGCGGATAGGGATGATCCTGAACCTGCCTGAGCAGTTTGTCTTTTGGGGTCATGGAAGTGTGTCCTCAAGTGCAAGGCGACGTGCCTTCAAGAGAAAATCGTTGGCCGCATCGTAGTCAGGGCGTTCCGGCAGTGTCGTTGTTGAGTAAGCCTCGTCGAGTTCTTCGTGCAGTTTCTGACGCAGCTGTTCAACCTCTTCGAACGGCAGTTGCTCATTCCGAATTGACAGCAGCAGCTCCCGGTGCGACTCCACATTGACCGGGACTCGGCCTTCCTTCAGAACCGTAATCGCAGAAAGCAGCAGCCTGATCAGGTGCATCACATGTTTCCACTTGATGCGTCCCTGGTTTCTGAGGTCAGCCTGCATCTTGCGAAACTGTGACAGCACATATCCGCTGTAAGTTTGGTAGACAAGCCGCGAAAGGAAGAGTTCACGCAACCCGAGCAATTCTTCGGCGAGCCGTGTCTTTGTTTCGACGATCGGCGAATAGAGGCATTCGAGCACATTGGGATTGGCCTTCAACGCCAGCACAATAAACTTCTGCAGTTCCCAGTACACCTCCTGAGTCGCATCACATTCGATCTGTTCGGGGATTCCATACAGCGACCAGTGCAGACTGGCTGGCGGAAGATAAACGCCTCGCCGATCGATATCCGAATGTTCGTGGTCCAGCCCATACGCTCGGGATCCGATCACAACGCGCAGGATGACTCGGTCGAACAGGCCATGCCGAGCCAGTTGCTCGGAAGATCCTGAGATTCTGCCGGCCTTGTAGTCCGACAGCAGCAGTTCCGAATGGCTCAGCGGCGCTTCCACTCCGTCGGCAAAGCGAACGCGATACGAATGCTGAAGATCCGATGGCGAACGCGCAATCGTGCCGACAGCACCCTTCGGATGGGCAGTCCTTCCGTTCTGAGAAAGGACATCCGTCAGAATCACCACCTGCGCGCCTGCAGGCAGGATCCAGTCAGGGTTGCGATTCGACATGATTCGGGGTCCGACGGGAGTGAAACAGGCGAAGAGTCTCCAGTGACACCGAAATGCCACTTTGGTTCCCTTCCGGAGTTTATCCGCTACGGCTGAGCAGCGGACTTCAGCATCTTGAGCGATTCTTCAACCAGCAGTTCGCCTGCTCCGTGTTCGACCGTGCTGTTGGTCGTTTCGTACCCGCCACCAGCGAAGGCCGCTCGTGTCGGAACGTAGAAGGTTTCAACGCAGTTGCTGAGTTCTATCACCATCGTGTTTCGAAACGGCGAGCCGCGTTTGATGGCGAGACCGAGATCGACAAACACTTCACCCGGAAGACTGACGATGGCTAAATCTCGTCCCAGACAGATCGCATTGATTTCGACGGGGATCGTCGGACCGACACCCGACAGAGAATGCGTGACTCGCCGCGCCAGCATGGCATCTTCGTCTTTGGCAAAGCGAGGACTGTTACGCATCTGGTCAATCATCAGTGTTTTGTGAGCCGTCACATGATCGTAAAAGTCAACGCTTTCACCGGCGTTCACGGCCTTCATGGTCGCAATAGATTTCGCCACCGCTTCCTGCGATGCCTCCTGCAGGGGCACCTGCACGATGACGGATCGAACTTCCAGACGAGGAGTCTCAATGGGGCTGAGGCTGGCAACACCGCTGACGATGGTTTCGCCCAGGGACTTCCCGATGAAGTCTGTTTTGTTGCGTTCCTTGCCTCGAGGGTTTACGTGGTTGATGTCGCCACAGCAGCCGGTTCCGAAGATCGAAATCACATCGTGACCCAGCTTCTCCTGGACCACATCGCTGATGAATGACGGATAATCGGCACTCCATTTCATTCCGCCGACCGTATCGAGGTGAAGTGCAAAATTGCTGACGAGGCCTTTCATCTTCCCGTTTGCGTCGCGTACAAGCAGGAGAGGAATCTCCGGGTCGATTGGGCCTGCAGAACGGACAGTGCCTTCATGTTCGAGTCCCACCCAGGTTCGAACACTTCCGTCCTTCTGCACGAATCGACGATTGAAGGCGACAGGAGTCTGCTGCTCCGTCCAGCCGGATTCCAGTTTCGCCGGTGCTGCCGCCTGATGAGCTCTGACGATCGCATCAACCGTATTGGAGATCAGCTTATCGATGTACGCCAGTCGTTCAGGATCCTTCTCCAGTCCGGGGGCTTCCGTAGTGTCTGGCGATGATTTGCGAACCATCCAGGCATACAAAGACTTGGAGTAGTCCGGTGCAGTGTGGGAATGCGTGGCGGACACAATGATGTGGTTGGCCGGAATGCCCGTCTGTTCGGATGCCTGAGTCTTTACTTCCTTCGCGAAATCCGCAGCAACGCCAATCAGATCGCAGACCACCAGAGCCGCCTGCTGCGAATCGCTTCGAAACACGATGGCCTTGGCTTTCAGAGGATCAACAGTGCCTTCATTCAATCGCTCATGAAAATAGCCCGCCATGGGAAACTTCAGCGGCGGAGTGATGTCAGCTTCCGCCATCCCGACCTGAATCGGCGTTTGTGCGAACCCCACCGTACTCAGGCAGAGAACCGTTCCAGTCGTGGCCAGCAGAGTGAGAAACGTACGCACCAAACTTCGCAGAACCATGGCCGTCTCCAGGGAGTGGAAGAGGATTTGAGGAAGGCAGAGAGGGAAGCATCCGCTTCGCCCCAGCGTAACCCAAAGTCGACCAAAGTGCGAACGCCCCTCAAGGAATCGCGTGTTGTTGCATGGCAGTCTTTGTGCTGCTCCTGCTTCTGATGGAAACTCAGTCGAGGCCCGGGTGTTTTACTTCTTCCCAGTACTTCTCGAAGTTGTAGTCCGGACTATTGTCAACATCGTGGCACTTCACACATGTGACATCCTTGGCCTGTTCCAGAGTGACTCGAACTTCCTTCGCCGCAGCCTCTGTTTGTCCGGCATCGATGAGTTCAATATGACGACTTCCCGGACCGTGGCAGTTTTCGCACTGATTACCCGCCAGCATCGCTTCCAGCTTTCGCTCGTCTTCATTCTCCGCGTATTCTGCATTCAGGAATCCGCTGCGAAACCGAGTGTATTCTTTGGGATCCCAGCCGGTGACATGGCAAGCGAGGCATTCGGGGTCGAACTTTCGCACAATGCCATGGAGTCGTTCGTGGCCATCCCGCTTGTAGGCCGGATCAAGACTTTCCAGAGCATGGGCGTGCGGTGTCTTCTCCCAGACGGCCATCGCCTTTGTGTGACACTCCCCGCACTTTGATGCACCGACAAAGGTTGCTCCCGAAGGGTATCCAACCGGGTTGTCTGCTGTCACGATTCGTTCGTTATGCAGTCGCTCCTGGTAGGATTTCATCTTTTCAACCATCACAGGATCATCACCAAACTGTTCGCCGTTCAGGACGACGAGTTCAAAGCGAATGGGATTTTCCTTATCGTCGGGGTACACGCCCATCACACCGGCGACTTTGCCCTTTTCGCCGACCTGCAGCATGCGAACGTCGCCAATCATTTCCGGAGCAGGTTCGCCTTCGCCGAAACCGTTCGCTGCGACGACCACATTGAAGGTCGGAAAGTCCTGTGCAAACTGACGCGATTCCTCAAGAGTCGCCTGTGACAGCAGAATGCGAAATGTGACACCATCCGTGTCGAACTGTTTCATCGCTTCGATTAAAGCCTCTTTCGGGTCCGTCCAGGTGATATCTGTCTCGGTGGAGTTATCCCCGATAACTTCCTTGCGGATCGTGTCGCTCATCACACTGGTAATTCCCACCTTAACGCCGTTCAGATCCACGACGCGTGTGGCAACCGGTGTGCCAAGATCTTTGACACCAAAGAACACAAGGTTGGCACTCAGGAATGCGAGTGGTTCTTCACCGTCAGTGACGTGAAGAGGAACCAGTGCGCCGGCTCCCAGACGCAGTTCTTCGACGCCCATGCCGAGGGCGACGTACTTGAGTTCTCGCAGAGCGTCGAGGGTCGTCTCGAATTTGATCTGAGCCTGAGGCCCCGTCCGTTTTGAGATCCCGCCAAGATCAAGCCCGCGCACATCCCAGCCAAGTCCCTTCATCTTTGACACAAGACCCGCACGGCGAGTCATTCCACCGAGCTGATTTGCCGTACAGCCGCATGGTTCAAAGTACCCGTGCTGCTCTCCCGTGAGAACAAATGCAACGGCCGGTTTCGGCCAGGACAGAAACTTCAGTTCCCCGGGTGCATGCTTCGGCGCCGCGGGAGTTTCCGTGGCCTCCGCTGATTTCGTTTCCCGTGATGCTGACGGATTGACGACGGTAGATTCCGGAGCCGTGTCGCCAGAACCGGCCCCGGCTGAGGCTACGGTGGTTCCATCAGCAGCCGAACCCATCGGAGGCGGTACTGGAGCTGCGACTGGCGCTGGTTCCGGCTTTGGAAACCAGATCAAAGACGCCGACAGGAAGATCAGCCCAAGAAAACTGCAGACCACAAAGGTTGAATTGCGCATGAGGCCGGCTGCCAGGCAGAGTTCAACGGAGTCAACGACTGCACGTGGCTGGCTTCCCCTGCGGCCATCCCTGCGCGGGCGTTCTCCTTTGAACGGACATCAAAAGAACTCGTCAGAAATCGACGTTTCTGTGGGGAAAGATACCGGGATTCGGCGTTTTGGAAAACCCCGCCCTCAGTTTGAGTACAACTTCAAACCCAGGGAAATTCCATCCCCTGAAGGGTGATTGGTCGAGATTTTCAGGTGGCCAGGGTTCGAGTCTGTTCGCTGAGCATTCGGACGTCCCGGCGGTACTTTGATGACCAGGAAATATCTGTGCACCGTCCCGCTGGGGGCCCCTGCTGATTCAAGGGAGGCAGTTATGAACGCCGGATCCGCATCGATCGATTTGATCGCGAAGGGTTCCGTCATTCCTTTTTCGTCGACAATCACCAGGAGCTTTGCTTCCCGTCCTGTGTTGGCCGGAAATGATCCTAGTTGCAGAATCAGTGTCCTGGGATCCAGGATTGCTCCCGCAAGCTGCTGCAATCGAATCGCTCCGTGCTTGCGGGCAATCACAGTGGCACGCAAAGGTTCAGGATCCGTGGAAGTGACGATCTTGAGTTCCTCTTCGAAGAATCCGCTGGGGATCTTTGAAGACACTTCCAGATGCAATGCAAATCCACTGAGCAACTGTTCGCTTCCAAGTTCCGCTTCTGTCATTGGCTCAATTCTGGCCGTCACAAATCCAGACGCACTTTCGACCGACAGGATCTGGAATGAGGGATGGATCTTGGAACCAATGGCTACCTTCAACGTCCCTGATTCTTCATAGATGTTTCCAACGTCCCACTGCCCCGCTGGCAGAATTTCATACTTCTGTTCAATGGCCCCCTGAACCGCGATCTTGAGCACTGGATTCTTGGGATCATTGGTATGGATGTCTCCTCCGTGACGAAATGCCCGGTCCGGGGCTTCTCCCGCCTTCCAGTTCATCACCAGTGAAACTTCTTCACCTGGCTTGATGGTCGCATTGACTTTCGCATCTTCCTTCGTTGTTCCAAAACCGAATGTCGTGCATTTGCAGGTCGTGGCACCAGCCTGCAGCCGCAGTTCAGCCTCACCTTCATTGCGGATTTTGAAGACATGAGAATTGTCGGACTTGACTGCCATACGGCCAAATACGAACGTGGGTTCTTCAACAACCGCTTTGGGCCACGGACCAGTTTCGCTCGGAACCGGTAAATCAGTGGCGACATTAGGCTGCTTCTTCTTTGTCGCAACGGCCTTACTTGTTTCGGCGGCCG
>CAZIGZ010000020.1:33717-56381 GCA_964538835.1 uncultured Chitinophaga sp.
AAAGTAAAGCGATACGGAAATGCCGAGCACAATTCCGAGGAAGATGACGATCTTGTTCATAGTCGCTCCGCCACGCTTTGAAGTGGTGAAGTGGATTGGTCAAACGTTGTCAGGGACGGTCTGCCAGGGCTTTCAGTGTCTTGAGGTTGTCTGCGGGAAGATACTGATCCTGATGGCCCCATGCATGGTTGATTTCGTCAATTTCCAGAGCCCGCAAGGCAGCCTCTTTGGCAGACTCCCTATTTCCCTTCTTCTGGTGCAGTTCCGCCAGCCGAAACCAGACTTCCGCCGCCGTTGGATTCCTTTGAGAAACGACAACCTGGTCCTGAATCGCCCCCTCCAGGCTCGCCTCGTCGCCAAGAATATCAGCGAGTGCCTGAAGGCATTCAGAACGGATCTGGTACCCTGATAGTCCCCGCTGATCAGCGGAAATCAAGTCCTCACAGGCGTTTAGGGCCGTCTCCTGAAGGTCTGAAGCTTTCGTTCCCAGCTGTTGTCGAATGTCGTCTCCGGAATTGGCGGACTGCTCAGAAAGGTGTTGAAGTTCCCGAAGCTTGTACGACAGATATTCCGCAAATCGTTGGCGCGGAAGGATCGCCCACGGGTCGGCTCCTGCGGATTCTGCGAATGACCGAAAGACCTGATTCGAATTTGGAAATCGCTCTGCATCTGATTGAGCCGCCGCGAGCAACCGGTCCGCCTCAACCACCGGACGGAGTCCATACAAACAGGTTGCAACAATTCCTGCCATCCCCAGTGCAGTCATCAAAATCCCCAGTCGAAGCGGAGGCAATGACGGTTCCGCGCGCGATTCCACTGGCGATTCCGGCGCCCCGGAGTTCGATACGGCCAGGCCGGAAAGAACCAGAAGCATCAGCATCACTACCGGCATTTCGAATCCGCCCGCGGCCAGCAGATGGACCAGCAATGCGGCTGCAGCGGGAATGTAACAGCTTCGGCCGCCGGCAATTGCTACCGGGCCACGAATAAGTGTCAGCAATCCACCACTCAACAACAACAGTCTCGGCCATTCGAAATCTGCGGAACGCCCGGAAACCCATTCCCAGGCGAAATGGAGCAAAAAGCCGCTGAGCGTCGCCCAGAGAGTCAGTCGTCCTGTGCGAAATCCAGTGCCCTCTTGATCCATCTGGTTATCTGTGCGTACGTGCCGCACAAGACAAACGCAGAGCAGCACGAGGCCCGCCAGTCCAATCAGGCCTGATGATGACCACGCATCCAGAATGATGTTGTGAGGATCCCGAATCTCTTCACTCGACTCCACGGCTTTGTGGGGCAAATACAGTTGTCGAAAATTTCCCGGCCCTGCACCGAACACGGGATGTTTGGACAGCATCTCCAACGTGCCAGTCCAGTAGAAAAGTCGAAACTGAAGCGACCTTGGAGACTCGAGAATCACCTGGCGGTCAATCCCGCCAAACAAACCCACAACGACCATGATCACACCAGCCAGAAGTCCTCCGGTCAGCATCCATCGCAGTGTTGTTCCAAAGACTGCTGTGCGGCTCCGCATGATCAGCAGGATCAAGAGTCCCGCCAATGCCCCGCACCATGCTGATCGACTCTTGGTCAGAATCAGGCAGTACAACAGCAGGATGGCCTGAACAATTGCTGTCAGAATGGCTTGCCAGTTCACCCGAACCCGATTGCCGAATAAGCGAACCAGAAGTCCTGACTGAAGAACGAAAGCTGATCCGAGCAGGCCTGCCAGGGTATTCGCCAGCGCGAACGGGCCCAGAGGCTCGGTACTGTGCAGAAGTCGGTTCTCCCACAATTGCCGAGCGGGGCCATCGAGCGGAATTCCCTGTCGCTGAAACTCACTCACCAGCTGCGCGGCATTTGCAAGTCCGCCAGGTGAATTGGACTTCAACGCCTCATCCAGTGCCTTTCGACTGGCCAGGTAATCCTGAGATGCCTGCTCATAAAAAACATGATGCTGCCAGATTCCAAAACAAGCGAGCCCGACGGAAACGGCAAGTACCATCTCTGAAACTGCAACAATGGTCCGCCTTCCTTGTAACGACGGAGTTCCAGCGAGCATTCGTAACACAGACCATACAGCAGCAAGACCGCCCCATTCCATGGTCAGGTTCAGCGCTGATCGACGATCACCCTCGACGGTAAACACCCACAGTGTGGAAACGCCATGTCCAAGAAATAACAGGCCAACACCAAGATCCGCCGCCGACCAGCGAGGCAGTTGCAGGTCATCTCGCTGCCACAATCGGAGTCCGGCGACAATCAGCAGACCACACCAAAGCACAACCAGATGCAGGCCCTGCCCGTTGATCGCCTCTTCAGCAACCCAGAGGCTGGAGGCCATCATCAGTGAAAGGAACGCCAGTGGCAGCGAAAATCTCATAGGAGTTCAGTTATTCCTGATGCCGCTTCCCAACCGGCCACACTGGCAGAATTCCCGCATTCTCGAACAAGCACGACGTTCCGCGACCGGGATCGATCGTGAAACAGCTAAGGACTCTCACTCCGCACCGAAGCAATTCCGTTCTTTCGACCAGCGTCTTCTGCTTCACGAGCCAGCCGGACTTCGGCCAGTTCTTCCAGGATGTCTGAAACAGAACGTCTGCCCACCGTTTCCAGAATCGCAATGATCGACAGAACCATGAAGATTAACGACACCACCAGGCCAGCTCCATTCCAGTCCGGAACCTGATAGAGCAGCAAAGCTCCCAGACCCGTCATGGCTGTCGTCAGATGAATGGTCAGAACCGCATGAGCCGGTCGAAGTCCAAGCTCAACAAGCCGGTGAGAGAAGTGGCTTTTGTCTCCATGAAATGGACTCCGTCCCTGCTTCAGCCGAATAAAGATCACCGTGCAGAAGTCGTACAATGGAACCGCCATCACACAGAGCGGTGCCAGCATCACATGACGGCTTCCCGTTCGCTCATAGAATGTGCCCGTCACTGTCAGTGTCGCCAGCAGGAAACCAATCAGATTGCTGCCGCAATCTCCCATAAAGATGCTGGCTGGCGGACGATTCCAGAATAGAAATCCCAGAAGTGCTCCAGACAGCATGACCAAAGGCATCGCCACGGTCAGAATCGGTTCCCGCACCATCAGCAACAGAATGGCCGCAAAGATCAGTGACGAGATCAAGCCGATCCCGGCGGAAAGAGCATCCATGTTGTCCAGAAAGTTCAAGGCGTTCGTCAGTACCAGAATCCAGAGAACTGTCGCGGCAAAACCGACCCAGGGCTGACTCACGAATACGGTTGCACGAACTCCTGCTGCAGCCACACCTACGGCAACCGCCAGTTGCAATCCGAGCCGAAACTTCCATGACAGGTTCCAGCGATCGTCAGCAAGTCCGGTCAGAAACAACACAATCGCACCGATCGAAATCGCGATGAGCTGCTGGCCGCGATGGTCGGCCAGGCCACCAGACTCAAACAACAGATTCAGTCCTTCCCATTGACGGCCCGCTCCCGTCAGTCCGGCGATCAGAAACAAAACAGACGGGATCAGCACCCCAAGAAAAATGGCAATCCCGCCTCCGCGCGGAGTTGGGGTGACATGCACTTTTCGATGGCCCGGAAGGTCAATCAGCCCCAGGGTCGGCGCGAGTCGGCGGACAATCGGAGTAACCCCAAGCGACACGGCGGCCGCAGTTGCAAACGTGATGATGAGTAGTGGCAGCATTCCGAATGTCCGTGTTTCAATGTGTCCAGCCGCAGGTTGTACGTCGAAGTCTGTCCACTGGTCCAAGTCATTTCGGAAAACATTGAGCGGTTGTTCAAAGAAGAGCGAACCGCCACCGAACCAGGAACATCCTCGATGTAAATTGTGCAATCACCGTTCAATCGTGCCTGGTAGTTTGTGAGCTTTTTGAGCATTGCAACGTCTGAAGTTGTAGTTTTGGCAGCCGGAACGAATCAGAGTGGCTCTAAGTGACTCATCGCAAAGTGCTGACAATAAAGGACTTGCAAAAAGTTTCACAGAGAGTTGCTCGAATGGCGCGGCAGTTGCAATTGAAATAGATCAGTTCGACAACAAGACGAAACAAGCCTGTATCAGTTCTGAGCCAATCATTGGATGAATCAAAACGGACATCCTGATGTCCGGTGGCCGAGGCGAAAGGCCTCCATAAGGGAGCAAGTGCGATGCGAATCCAAATGACCCCAAAAACTGTCCGACGATTGTTGTCCGCCGACGGCTATCTGGATCTGGGAATGCCCGTTCGAGCTGTCGAGGAGCTGGAAAAGATTGAAGACGCCGGCCCTCTCGAAGGTCCTCGTCAATTGCTGATGGGCATTGCTCTGAAGCAGCAGGAAAGCCATCGAGACGCGATCAACCATCTCGAAAAGGCTGCTCGACTGATGCCATCCCCAATTCGCGCGTTTGCCTGGCGTGAACTGGTCGATTCTTACAAGGCCGTCGGCAGCGAAGAAATGGCTGCACTGGCGAAAAAGCTGGGTGGTGACGGCGAATTTCAGCTGAAGATCAGCCTGCCATTTGCCAATATGACATTGAATATCCCGGTTTCTCCAAAGGCCGCCTGATCACGTTTTCACCACAGTCTCGCCGGACTTTGATCTGTTGAGACGGCAGACTGGTGATGATTTGTGCATTCAAGGGACTCCGTTGACTTGAGCAGCGGGGTCCCTTTTTCATTGGGGCGCAGGCTCGATCCTCGACTCTGCCGCAATTCATGCCATTTCCGAGCGATTGGGGCCAAAGTTGGCCAGTGTGGCCACGGAGTCACCCGCCGGAACGCCATCGCAGTGCCAGTTCGGTGGTATCGCTCTAGCCGCAAATCCGACATTCAGGCTATTGTTCTCCCCGTGTCATGCTGCGCGCTCAGGCCGATTTTGCCGGAGTACCGCAGTGTCAGCAGGGACGCTGAGTCACAATCTGTGGTCTGGAATGGAGTCCAGCAGGCTATGGCGGGAAATCGATTCGCCATTGGGTTGATCACGTTATCAATGCTTTTGACAGCCGGAGCGGGCTGCCGGGGCCGTCAGTATGCTCACGTACTGAAAAAAGATGACGAAGACATGGTCGGCAGCCACACGGCCGGCGCGGAAACATGGAAGCCATTGATCGACGAATCCGTCGGTCGCCTTCTCGCTCAGTCCTGCGCCAAGATTCAACTGGCTTCTCACACCAAAGCCGATGCGATGGGCAACATCCGTCGCTCCGTGTGCTTTGTGGGTGTGGAAAACAAGAGTGGCGAAGCTATCGGTGACTTCAAAGAGCAGATCTACGATCAGATCAACAGTCTGATTTCGCAAAGCGATCAGTTCCAGATGATCAGCCGTCGTTACGTGGAAGCTGCGATGGATGAATTGCATTGCAATCCGGAAAGCCTCGTGCTTCCCGCAAAGCAGCGTGAACTTCAGGCGGCTCTCGAACGCGCGGAGCAGCCTTTTGACTATCTGCTGTTTGCCCGGATCACCTCCGGTACAACGACAAGCAACAGTTCGTATCAGCGAAACTACCTGCTGACTCTGGAACTGCTGGATATTCACACGGGCGAGAGCATCACCGAGCAGGCCGAACTGCGCAAGGGTTATCACAAGTCATTCCTCGGCAAGCTCAAGCATTACGATGACTGATGATGAACGGCACATGGGGTAATCTCGGGTTCGCGTTCCGGCGATGCTCCGTCTTTCGGAGCCTCGTGAGTCGGAACGTGGCACGCGATGGCGTTCTCCTGCCCTTCACTTTCTTCATGGCGACTTTGCCCGCCCTGCTCTCCGGGTGCTCCGGCTGGCAGAAGACGCATGAAGCGGCGCTGACGGCATGGAGCGCGGGCGATCTTGAGACATCCGCCAGCAAGCTCGATGCGTCGCAAAGCTCGATGCGTGCCGAAAAGGAAATGCTGGAACTGGACCAGGGCATCTTGCAGCTCGCTGCCGGCGAACCTGCTCAGGCGGAAACACGCCTGCGTCGTGTTCGTGATGAACTCGAACACCTCGCTCAAAAGGATGTGACCGAACAGGCAACATCCATGATGACCGATTCCCGCGCGGTTGCTTACTCCGGGCGGGATTTCGAACGCCAGATGCTTCTGAATATGCTGATGATTTCCAGTGTCCTGAACGACGGTCAGGATGCGTTCGCGTATTCTCTTCAGGCGTCTGAAAAAACGTTTGAACGACGCGAGGCGATCGCCAGCGCGGCGAAGAAGTCAAAGGACGAAGCGATCGCCGCAAAAGCACCGGCCGACAGCACCAGTGGCATCGCTCGAGTCAGCTTTCCGGGAACGGTGGAACTTTCGGAGACGACAGATTCTCGTGTCGTTGAAATCCCGGCGTCGCCACTCGATCAGCCACTGGCACTCAGTTCCTACCTGACGGCAATGGTCCAGTCTGAAAGCTCGTCACGGTCCAATGAAGTGGAAACGGCTCTGCAGGAAATCAGGTACTGGAATCCGAAATTCGAGCAGCTGGTCAACGGGGCTCGAGGTGATATGGGAATTCGATGCCAGCGAGGAAACGGAAGCCTGCACGTTATTGCGTTTGTCGGCCAGGCTCCTCGCTGGGTATCGGAGTCTGCAGAACCAACGTCAGCCGCATTGCTGATCGCTGACCGAATCATCAGCGCGACGGGAAAACACACGCTGCCTCCAACGATCGCTTCCGTCAAGATTGCACGGCCCGAACGAGTCTTTCAGGGAGTTCCCGTGACGGCACTTCGCTGCAGCGTGTCGTCTCCGGATCAGCCTGGCGCTGTTGTGGCTGGGACGAACTTCTCAACACTCGTCGATCTCAACGAAGTTGCTGAGGCGTCCTATCGGGAACATCGTGACGATGAGATTGCTGCCGCGATTACACGTCGCGTCATGAAGAAGGGAACAGTCTACGTCGTGAAGGAATCTCAGCGCATTCATAACAATACCTGGGTCGACCTTGGCGTCAATGCGGCCGGTGTTGTCTGGGAAGCGATGGAGAAGCCGGACACCCGATCGTGGCGAACGCTTCCGGCACGAATTGATGTGAGTCGATGTGAACTTCCCAAAGGCGACTGGACTTTGCAGGTCAGCCTTTCACAGTACGGTTCTCCTCAATCAGTTTCGGTCCCCGTACATATCGAAGATGGTCGAAACACATGTGTCGTCTGTCTGATCCCGGATCGCTCGTTTGCAGGTCATGTGCTGGTTGGTGGAGCAGATCGAGCAAAGATCCCGGTAAAGCCGTAGAGGTGTGAGACGGGGGCGGTGGGGTTAGGTTAAGATCATGATCATGATGAAGGTTACGATCATGATGAAGATCAAGATTAAGACCAAAGTCGGTGGCAGGAGGGTGGGCTGTGAATCGAGAATTGCTTCGTTCATTGCAGGCTCCCGTGAAGTCGTTGTACCAGACTCAGCCTGAATCCGGCTGGATGGAACTGACGGCGACGGGCGTTGTGGATTTTGCTCGTATTGGCTGCAGTGTTCCGCTTCTTCCCAACGACGGTTCCTCGATTCATGCGGGCCTGCATCCAGGAGCGGCGGGCAACGGCATGATGGCCTGTTCGGGAGAACTTCTCCTGCAAGCCCTTGTGACATGTGCCGGTACGACACTCGCCGCGGTGTCGACATCCATGGGGCTTGCGATCGAGTCAGCCACCGTCCATGCCAAAGGGCGAATGAACTTCGCAGGAACAATGGGCGTTGACCGCAATGCGCCCGTCGGTCTGCAGGCGATCGAACTTCGGGTCGAACTGAGAACCAGCGCCAGCGACAGTGACCTGACCAAACTGCTCGAACTGACGGAACGATACTGCGTCGTCTACCAGACACTGGCGAAAAGTGTGTCCGTTAAGTCCTCGTTCGTCGCAACGATGGCCGGCAAAACGTGACAGAAACATTCTGTCTGTCCGATCCGGCTGGGTCGTGATCTAACCGTTGCGGGATCGCGCGTAGAGTTCTTTCATCAGCAGATCAATGGCTTTGGCTCGGGCCTTGATGGCTCGATCTGGCTTTTGCGCCTGCTGAGCGGATACGGCCTGGCGGTTCAGATTGGTCAGTTCATCGAAGTCCACTTTCCATCCGCTGTCGCGCGCTGCCTGAACAAGTTCACTCTGCACTTCGGCCAGATGAGACAGCAGCGGATCAGACAGCTTTGCTTCGATCACTCGGTAAGGTGAACGCTGGCGAAACGACGATCGAGAACTGGTGTTGTCTGCTTCGTCGATCATCGGTGAAGTTGGTGGAGGACCGGTGAGGTCAGAAAGCGTCAGCTCTTCTTCCTGCGATCCTGTGTTCATTCGCCGACCGAAGAACCAGGCGACAAGTGACGCGACAATGAATGCGGCCGCAGCAAGTTTGCGGTTGCTGAGAGCCAGGCCGATGCCGGCCAGCAGGCACACGACGGCCAGCCCGGAGACCATGATCCTTGCAATGGCCGCCTTGCGAGAACCGCCGGATGTCAGAGCTTTCACGGGGCCTTCCAGCTGAAAGCCACCGGAGGCCGTCGTCGGATAACTGTCAACCGCAACGACGACGACCGTGCAGTTGTCGGAACCACCACGACAATTCGCAAGGTTGATCAGCAGACGAGATGACTCAGCGGGAGGCAGTGACGAAACAATCTGCCCAATCTCCGAATCTGTGACATGGTTGGTCAGACCATCCGAGCACAGCAGAAAATAATCGCCGGCTTCGACAGAAAATGGCCCTTCAATATCCACCTGAACCATGGGGTCCGGGCCAAGGCATCGAGTAATCACGTTGCGAGGATGGAAAAGTTCGACATTCTCTGCGGTCGCCTTTCCCAGCCGGATCATTTCCCACTGGAGGCTGTGGTCAAACGTCAGCTGTTCGATGATGCCATAGCGAACTCGATAAACACGACTGTCACCAACATGGCCGACGATAGCGCCTCGGTCGGATAGTGTCAGCACGCTGCAGGTTGTTCCCATCCCTTCAAACTCGCGATTTTCGCGAGCACGATCGTTGATGGCTTTGTTGGCAGACTGAATGGCCTGCCGGAGTCGATGTTCAACCGACGTTGCCTCTTTCTTGAAGTAGGCGGGAGGAAGCGTGTCGATCGTAATGCGGCTTGCAAGGTCACCAACCGCGTGGCCACCCATGCCGTCAGCAACGACGAACAAGTGACCGCATTGACTCCATTCCTCATAGTCCGAACACAATCGCACAGTGTTCGAATCCTGATTTGCGGCGCGGCGCATCCCCACATCTGTGCGTGAGGCAAATTGCACGACCGGTGCCGAAGTCATGGAGGGTTACCCAGTTGTCAGGATTTCGCGTTCGGCCAACGTCCAGCCGCTGCCAGAGTGTACCCACGAGACTTGCAATGACCAGCGAATCCCGCATTTTCCAAGGTTTGGCGGACGTGCACCATGTTCCGCCGGACACTCCATCAACAGGATGTTTCCCCACCCGCGCTGATCGGAATCGATCCACCACAGGGGAATCGAAGTGGATGCCGTTGCCCACAAAGAGATCGTGCTGCAGGGCCTGAAACGGAAATTCCTGCGGACTCGATTGTCCGAAGCGAAGCCTTTCCGCAAGAATCACGCACCTTCCTCACTCTCAATGCTCTTTTGGAATCACACCATGGACCGTCGACAATTCCTGAAAACCGGCACCGCAGGACTCTCTGGTGCTGCCGCACTGTCTGCCTTCTCAGTCAGTCATGGGGCATGGGCAGCGCCCGTTTCCAAAACGCCGCGAGTCGGGATCATTGGTCCCGGATGGTACGGCAAAGTTGACCTGCTTCGTCTGATTCAGGTGGCTCCAGTGGAAGTCGTTGGTCTATGTGACGTCGATCGAAAGATGGCCGAAGGTGCTGCTGACATTGTCTCAGAACGTCAGGCTTCGCATGCTCGCCCAAAGATCTGGAACGACTACCGCAGGATGCTGGCCGAGCAGGAGTTCGACATCATGCTCGTCGATACTCCGGATCACTGGCATGCCCTGCAGACAATCGCATGCCTGGAGAAAGGAATTGACGTCTGGGTCCAGAAACCGATCAGCGTTGACGTGATGGAAGGTCACGCAATGCTGACGGCCGCGCGAAAGCACAATCGAGTCGTTCAGGTGGGCCTGCAGCGTCGCAGCACGCCTCATCTGATTGACGCCAAAACGAAGGTTGTCGATGCCGGTCTGCTGGGAAAGATCGGGATGGTCGAGTGCTACTGCTACTACCATATGCGTGCCCAGAAGAATCCGCAGCCAATCCCCGTTCCAGAAGGGTTCGATTATGACCTGTGGACCGGTCCTGCTCCGCTGCGCCCCTTCACCGAACTGACGCATCCTCGCAGCTGGCGAGCATTCATGGAGTACGGAAACGGAATCCTCGGCGACATGTGCGTTCACATGTATGACATGGTTCGATGGATGCTGAAGCTGGGATGGCCCAGTGAGATTTCTTCAAGCGGCGGTATTCTTGTTCAGAAGGACTCTGCTGCAAACATCACGGATACTCAGACAGCGACGTTCGTGCATCCGGAGTTTCCAGTCGTCTGGCAGCATCGATCGTGGGGCTCGGCGCCGGACACAGAGTTTCCCTGGGGCGCGACGATCTATGGTGACCGCGGGACGCTGAAGCTGAGTGTCAACAAGTATGAGTTCACTCCGCTGCGTGGCGGGGAAAAACTGACGGGTTCAGCCGTGTTTGAATATGACAAGTTCCCGGAAGACGAGACGGAGAAGGACCTCGAACGCCATGTCGCTTCCGCCGTGCGAGGCCACATGAGGAACTTCCTCGAGTGTATTGAATCACGCGAGAAGCCGGTGGCTGACATTGAGCAGGGACATATTTCGACCGCCAGCTGCATTCTGGCCAACATTGCGATGAAGCTGGGCCGCACACTGAAGTTCGATCCTGAAACCCACACCATCCCGGGCGACGCCGAAGCCACTGCCCTGCTCCGCCGCGACTACCGTTCCCCATGGGTCCACCCGTAGCTCGGTCATTCCATGACCGAAGGCTCCTGGAGCTCGCACAGCGGCGAGTGCGGTTCCCTCGGATCTGTGTGCGTCAGTTCCAACGTGGCGGCAGGTAGTTCGAGTCCTGGAATGACTCGACTGCGGTGTGCGATTCCGCGCGCTGCGCGCGAGTTCAGCGCGGTGGAACGGAGGCGTATGGCGTGTTCGCCTGCGTTTGCTGGTATGGCGCGGTGTTTGCGAGAGCTCAAAGGCACAGGATCGTGCGAACGATTCTATTCCAAGGCTCTTTTGCAGACTCGGGAGTATTGTCATGACCAGGCGAATCGGAAGCGTTAAGTGGATTGTGCTCGCGGGGATTGCCTCTGCCGTCCTGCTGGTAATGGCCTTTCGTGAGAATCTCGGGCTGAATCGTTCGGCACAGGCTCAGGAAGGCGCGGCTTCCGGAGAAAAGGCCAAGCAGGAAGGGAATCCCGAAAAGGACGAAAAAGCGAGCGCGCTTTCGAAATTCATGCGGCAGAAACTGAATGCGTCCAATCAGATCCTCGAAGGGCTGTGCACGGAAGACCTGACGATGGTTCAGGATGGGGCCAAAGTGTTGACTCGCATGAGTCATGAAGAGCGATGGCGAGTTTCCAGCGACATGATGTATCGACGCTACAGCAATGAGTTCATTGCGTCCGTTGACGAACTGCAGAAAGACGCGGAGGCCAATGACCTTAGCAAAGCTTCACTTGCCTGGGTCAACGTGACAATGAAATGCCTCAAGTGTCATGAGTGGGTACGCAATACCGTGATTGCAGAGAAGTAACATCTGTCTCACGCCTCGTTCATCGAAAGGATTTGGTCATGTTCAGCCTCTCTCCGATCACCGCACTGCAATGGGGCATTGCGACTCTGATGACTGTCTCGGCTGTGATCACACTTGCAGAACCTCAGCAGGCCCCTGGCAAGAGGCGTTCCGGGCAGGACGAGATCGCAGCACCAGCTGATGACGAAGCCATGCAGAAGTTCATGGCCAGGAAACTCGTGGCGGCGCAAAAGGCGCTGGAGGCCGTGGCCAAAGACAACTTCGATCAAATCCGCGCATCCAGCAGTGAGATGATCGAACTCAGTCGCCACGAGGCATGGGAACGCATGGCAAGTCCTCGTTTTGTTCAGGACACGGTTGACTTTGTCGCGGCCGCGGAATTCCTTTCAAGAATGGCTGAGGCCAAGGATGCCGAAGGAGCTTCACTGGGTTTTATGAGGCTGACGATGACCTGCACGAACTGCCATCAGCATATGCGAGCATCCAGCGTCGCGGATCTGGATGGTCGTGTGCCTGCTGAAGATCGTGTTTGGGTCGCTGATTCTGCGTTCGTCCGCTGATGCAAGACCAACGTACGAGGTCCGGCGTCGCAGGCAGCGGAAGGGCGCGAGGCCTGCGGTTTTGCCTGTTGATCAGGATCGTGTGGAATTGTGCGTGTTATCGAAACAGTCGATCGCGTGCCGCTTCTGCGATCGCTCGCACCGCCGGATGTGTCACGCGACGCTCGACGCTGATGGCAAAGAACTGCATCTGTACGCCCTTGAGCGGTCCAACCGGATGCAGGTCGTATTGCTGTTCAACATCCTTCAGAACAGCATCGGCCACCGGAGCCAGCCCGAGTCCCTTAGTTGCCAGGATCTTCAACAGTGCGGAATCTTCGATTTCCGCAACGACGTTGGCATCGAACGTCTGATCTTCCAGCCATTGCTCCACGGATCTTCGCAGGACCGTGTTCTGAGTCGGCAGCAGGAGGGCCTGATCACGCAGTGATTCCGGAAAGCCCTTTCTCAGTTTGGCTGCGATCTCTTTGGTTGCGACCCAGCTGACGCCGCTTTCTCCCAGCGAGTGGTTATACGCCCGCACGCTGACCTGAGAACCAGCTGCGCTGTCAGAAAGCACAAGATCCGCGCGGTGCATGGCGAGGTCCGCAAGAAGGTCGGTGAGTTTTCCTTCATGACAGACAAGGTGCACCTTCTGCGGCATCTTGAAGATGGGCTCGATCAGTCGAAACGCAATCACCTTGGGAAGAAAGTCAGGGATACCAACTGTGACTGTGATCTGGCCGGGAGCGCGGGAGTTCTTCAGACGCTCCATCAGTTCCTGGCCGGCCGAGAAAATCTGTTCGGCGTAGTCGTAGACCAGCTGACCTGTTTCCGTCAGTCGCAGTTCGCGACCCTGGCGGTCGTACAATTTCGTCCCAACAGACTTTTCCAGCTGACGAAGCTGCCCGCTGATTGTCGGTTGCGAAAGGTGAAGCCGGTTGGCCGCTTTGCTGATGCTGCCTTCGCGAACCATCGTCCAGAAGTACAGCAAGTGATGATAGTTGAGCCAGTTCACGATTTATCCAGCCGTCCTGTCTTCTGAATCGAGTCCGTTAGTCGTCTGTTTCGGGAAGCTACTGACTTTAGTGTGGCATTTCCAGACTACTGGAACGAACAACAGCTCGATAGAATTCGGATCGAAGTCGTGTTTCCAGTGTCTGCTCAACAAATGCTCAGGTCGATTTTGTGGTCGGGTGCCATACAATCGCCACCTGTCGTCCGCAGGAAATGACTGAAGAAACACTGACTGCAGAGGACTGTGACCTATGCCGCTGAAGACGGACACACTGGAAGAACCTACGCTCAATCTCACCCCAATGATTGACGTGGTTTTTCTGTTGATCATTTTTTTTATGGTCGGTGCTCGTTTTACCGAAGAGGCCCACGACCAGCAGTTTGATGTCGAACTCCCGACCGCAGCTCCTGTCCAGATCATGAGTCGCGCTCCGGATCCTCTGATTGTGGCGGTGGATCGGAACGGACAGATCAGTTTGCGGGACAAAAAGCTGTCTCAGCCGGAACTGCTTTCTCAGCTGACTGCGGCCAAAGCTGCGTATTCCGATCAGGCCGTGCTGATTCGCGGCGATGGTGACGGAAGCTACCAGGCGGTAATCGATGTCATGAGTCTCTGCCATCAGGCTCAGATCAGAAAGTTCTCCCTGGCCTTTCAGCCGCTGGAGAATGGAAAGTCACCGTCTCCATGAATGCTCTTCGACAGCTGATCGAAAAGCTGAACCGAGGCGATACGCTGTCGGGCGATGACATTATCGCGCTGCTGCTGGTCGTGACGATGCTGCTTTCGCTCATTCACCTGTTGACCATGCTGGTGACTCGATGGGGTGATCGCAATACGGCCATGAAGTCACTGATGGCGTCGATTCTGATTCACGGAGTCTGCATTCTGGGGCTTGAAGTTTTTGATCCGTTTCCGCAACGCAGGCCAAACCCGGTGAAGCCAGTTGTTCCCGAGCAGGAAGTCACAACGGAAGTTCTGGTCGAAAGCGATATGGAAATCCCTTTGCCGGAATCCGGTAATGTGCCGATCGCTGATCGACCGAATGCTCCCACGATTGAGTTGGAACGTTTCGAGCTCGCGTCGCCTCAGATCAATCCGTCCGAAACTCCGGAGCGACAGCCTGACGAACTGGAAGCCCTGTCGACAGCCGTCCGCGATGTGACTCAGTTTGAGCCCACAGAGGTGCCTGAGCTGGCGATGCCGTCCGATGCCGGAGAGCAAGGCCGAAAGCAGCCCGGGGCAGAAGACCCGGCCGCCGATATCAACACGGTCTACGAAGCCAACAGCGCCGATGCGTTCGCTCCGGAGATGTCTCGTTCGCAGCCGGTGACTGGTCGAGAAGCCACCGAACGCACGAACGATCCAACTGCACCCCAGACGGCCCGCGACCTGAAGTTTGAGGTGACTCCCAGTGATCTGTCGATCGCGGCTGCGACTAACCCGAGCGAATCTGCGATTCCGTTGCCTCCGGATTCAGAAATGGCCGATCGGATGGAACACCGGGCGGCTCCGCTTGTGTCTCCGGAGATCTTCGACGGGGCTCCATCTGCCAGCTCCAGCCGGAATACGAATTCTTCCAGCGGCTCGACATTCCAGTCACGACTTCCGCGTCCCGCAAGAAACGCGGCCGATCGAACTCCGGCCGAACGAGAATCTCGCCCGATCCCGGATATGGCCAAAACGCCAACTCCGCTCAGCAGCAAGTACGAAGATGTTCGAATCGGCGATCTTGCACCTTCCTTCAGCGAAGCCCTGATCTCCGGCGCGCCGGATGTGGACAATGAGTTACCGACAATCCGGCGGCGTGAGAATCCGCCGGCTGCATATCAGCTTCGCAACCTGAATGCTCGCCGCGACGCTGCTGCAAAATTTGGCGGCACGCGAGAATCCGAAACGGCGGTTGAACGCAGCCTTCGATGGCTGGCCAGTGTTCAGTCGGCAGATGGTCACTGGGATGCCTCAGACTATGGAGCTGGTCAGGTTACAGTCGATGAGAACGGAGTCGATCGCCAGAACGCTGGACGTGAGGCGGACACAGGAGTCACCGCGCTGGCTGTGCTGTGTTTTCTGGGCGCAGGCTATACGCACGAAAATGGTCGCTATGCCCTTCAGCTCGATCAGGCGCTGGACTGGCTGATTCAGCAGCAGGGTGAGGATGGGCGTCTCTGCGGCAATGCCGAATACTTTGCTCGAATGTACTGCCACGCGATGGCCACGTATGCTCTGGCAGAAGCGTACGGCATGCAGAAGGAGACGGTTCTTGGTCCGATCGCGGATCCCGAACTGCTGAAAGCCCCTGGACAGGTTGAGGAGTTGACTGCTCGGTGGATCACAGCGAGTTGTCTTGCTCAGCCTTTGTTGCTGTTGACGGCTCCCGATCAGACGCTCCACGATACGACAACAACTCAGTTTGTCTATGGACTTCGCCGTGTGGATGATCTTCGGCTGCGAGCCGCTCTGGCTAAAGCCGTGTCATTTACGATCTCTCAGCAGAATCCTCGCACAGGCGGCTGGCGTTATCGTTTTCTGCAGGAACCAGAAGGTCTGCAGGAGGGTGACGTCAGTATGTTTGGCTGGCAGATGATGTCACTGAAAAGCGCGGAGATTGCGGGCGTGCGAGTTCCTGATCGCGTGAAGACTCGCATGAATGATTTTCTGAACGCAGCAAAGCAGGGGAACAGTGGCGGCTTGTACGGTTATCGAACTCGAGTCCCCGGGATCGATGAACCCGTGACTCCGACGATGACCGCTGAAGCGCTGTTTTGTCAGCAGATGATGGGAGCCCCGGCGGATTCGCCGGCCAGCCGCGAAGCTGTCAACTACCTCATGCGTAACCAGCCTCGCATGTCTGAAGCCAACTATTACTACTGGTACTATGGCACTCTGGCAATGTACCAGCATGGCGGTCGAGCCTGGCAGGACTGGAATTCCATCGTTCGCGATGTGCTGATCTCAGAGCAGGTCCGGACGGGAGAATTTGCCGGCAGCTGGGCTCCCAAAGATCCGTGGGGACGATATGGCGGCCGCTTGTACTCCACGACTCTGGCGACGCTGACTCTTGAAGTGTACTACCGGTTCCTGCCGCTGTATCGAATGAACGAACAGGAACCCGGAAAGTAACGTGAACGTTCGCTCGCGAATGCTCTTTGTTTCCTGTCTTTGTTTTCTTCTTCAGTCCGAACGGAATGCGATGTCTATGAGATCCCTGCTTTCTCTGAAACCAGTTCTGTTGTTCTTCTGCGCCATGTCATCGTGTCTGCTGTTTGCTGGCGCAGGTTCTGAGCCTGAAATCACTGCAGAAGAGTCCATTCGGAAGACATTGAGTGCTCAGCAGGCCGCGTGGAACAACGGTGACATTCCTGGATTCATGAGCGGATATGTTCGCGACAACACACTCAGGTTCTCGAGCGGCGGAGACATCCAGCGGGGCTGGGAAAGTGCTCTTAAGCGTTATCAGACGTCGTATTCAACGCGGGAGAAAATGGGAACGCTGAACTTCAGCGATCTGGAGATTCTTGTCCTGAGCGACGAATACGCAGAGGTCTTTGGGAAATTCCATCTGACCCGCGACAAGTCTGTCGGTGATGCGTCAGGACTGTTTACTCTGCTTATGAAGAAACAGGGCGATCAGTGGCTGGTCTGGCATGACCACACGTCGTCTGCGGATGAATAATCCGGGAAATCTTCGGAGTAATCCCCTTCAAGCGAAAGAAGCACTTCATAACGATCGGGACAATCGTCTTGCAAAAAAAAGCCCGGCCTCATGACGGCCGGGCTGGTGTCTCATCCAACCACCGAAAGACAACCTCGCTGACTGGGGCAACCCAACATGGCGCGATGGCGATACTCGGCACGAAGCATCTCCTTGACCAGTTCAACGGAAACAGTACGCAGGTCAACATTGGCCTGAACCAGGGCATCATAAACGGCCTGGCCCGCGTCGGTTTCCAGGAGCTGGCGTTCCAGATTGAGGTTGCTGATCGACATGTTCAATTCCTTTCGAGGCATATTCAGCAGGGAGGAGACCGTGAAGGGGTCATGGGTTCGCAGAATTCTCAGAATCTGCGTCACTCACCGTCCAAAGTCTTCTGTGTGGGGCCTCATCCGGACTCGCGGAGTTCCGGAATGATCAAAGCCTTGTGTCACTGAATCTCTGATGTCTGGCGAGTGTGTTTCCGGTAAGGGCATCCTCCGTGCCGAAAGATGGGCGTTTCACGCCGGAATCTTCGAACTTGACGTAAGTCCTTGCCCCAACGGATTTCTGCGCCTTTTCCGTATCGGCAACCCCTGCCGTATCCTCGGCCACAATTCATCGATCAGCGCCCAAATGAGGACACACCTTGGCATCGATCTGATGACACCGAACAAACGTTCGACAGGTTTTGCCGCTTCCAGATGCCTGGCGATACGTGAACTTCGTTTCACGCGTTTGAAAAAGCTGCAAACGGATTCTGTCATTCCTGCATGAAGAAACTGCGAGGAATGCGTTCAATCGGGATGAACATGTGGCGAAGTCGTACGATTACTTCACACGCTTCATGATGCCCTTCTGGACTTCCTCGACGACTTTGGCCAGCACAGCCGGGTCTTTCGTCTGCATGACGTGCTCAATGCGAGTCGGGGGAATCTTCATGCGAGTCATCAGCTCTTCGGCTGACTCCCACATCTTCGCCTGCTTTTTTGGCGGAGCCAGATACAGGTTGGTCACGAGTTCAGCGAGTCTCTGTTCATCAATCTGTTCACGATTGTCGTAGTATCGCTGAATGACCTTCTGCTGATACGCTGAAAACTCACGATTGGCCATGGCTAGTCACCCTTTTGTACGCTCGAACTCTTTTGCACGTTCGAATCCAGAACGTACGAATCCCTGGACGGATGTCTCCAAAGTTACAGCAATCTCCGTGGGAAGATCGACCAGATGTCCCCTTCGAAAACACTCACTTCTTTCGAAATTCTAAGCAACATCTGCCCTGCTTCGCCAACCATCGCGACGGGGTTCCTGCCGAGTATCGACGACAACCGCAAGTGTGCTGTGCGGGCCTCGCCCTGCACACTGACGTCGTGTCTTCTCGAAGCCTATACTGGAGGCGGTCAGGTGTTTCAGTCTTTGACTTTCCCGCGTTTCTGGAGTCAGATGCTGAACAGACTTCCGGGATCGTCTCCAAAATCACTTTCAAAGATTGAACGTTTATGAACTCCATTGAACTTCTGAAAGGCTCGCTCGCCCTTTCGAAAAACATGATCGGGATGATCGTCGCGGATCTGTCTGATGCAGACCTGTTGGTTCGCCCGGTGCCCGAAGCCAACCACTTTGCATGGCAGCTTGGTCATCTGATTCTGGCCGAGCGGAACATTCTTTTGGAGCAGCTTCCGTCAGCTTCGATGCCGGAATTGCCCGCGGGCTTTGCAGAAGCTCATGGCAAGGACGCTGCGGCCAGCAATGATCCGTCAAAGTTCTGCACGAAAGATCAATATCTCGCGCTGTTGGGCCAGATTCGTGACGCTTCCGTGGCAGCTCTTTCGAAGCTGAGCGAATCGGATCTGGACAAGCCGACCGTTGGCGGACTTGCCGGGTTCTTCCCGACACTGGGCTCGATCTTCGGAATGCTCAGCGACCACATCATGATGCACCTTGGTCAGGCAACAGTCGTCCGTCGAAAGCTTGGCAAACCGGTGCTGTTCTAGAATGGGCCGAAAAGTCCTCACCCAGCAGGCTTGTGGCCGAATCGATGCACACGTTGATCGCTTGCCTCAAGACATGATCAGCGTGCCCGCCAGAACTCAACGTCTCCGCCGCCAGGAGTTTCACGAACGAAAATGCACGCTGACCGTTTAATGATCTCCACTTCCACCGGGAGAACTGTGATGCCATCTTCAATGTCCTTCGCAGGGATTCTGTTCACTGCGGCCGTGATGTCCGGTTTTGGCACCAGCATTTTCGACAGCTGTCGTGCTGCGGAGATTGATTTTCAGAAGCAGGTACGACCTGTCCTGGCGGAACATTGCTGGCACTGCCACGGTGTGGATGAGAAGGAACGCAAAGGCGGACTGCGGCTGGATGAACAAGCCTCGGCCTTCAAAGGCGGCGAATCCGGAATGGCCGCGATTGTTCCGGGCAATCCCGACAGCAGCGAACTGATCAAACGCATGATCAGCCATGATGCCGATGTCGTGATGCCGCCGCCATCTCAGCAGAAGCGTCCAACCGACGCTGAGATTGCCGCGCTGCGTCAGTGGATCACAGAAGGTGCGAAGTTTGAATCTCACTGGGCCTTTACTCCGCCGGTCAAAACGCCGTTGCCGTCTGCGAAGACGACAAACCCGATCGATGCATTTGTGAGTGATCGCCTGCAGCGTGAAGGTCTGAAGTTCTCGCCGCAGGCTCCGCCGGAAATCCTGTGCCGCCGACTCTATCTGGACCTGATTGGCGTTCCTCCGACGCCGCAGCAACTGAAGGAGTTTGCTCAGGATGGCGTCGATGCCACGATTGATAAGCTGCTGAAGGATGAACGTTACGGAGAAAAATGGGCTCGCCTGTGGCTCGATCTGGCCCGTTATTCTGACACGAACGGCTACGAGAAAGACCTTCAGCGCGAACAATGGATCTGGCGCGACTGGGTGATTGATGCCTACAACAGTGATATGCCCTATGACCAGTTTTTGATTGAACAGATTGCGGGCGACCTCCTGCCTGATGCGACTCAGAAGCAGATTGTTGCCACCGGCTTTCTGCGCAACAGCATGATCAATGAAGAAGGAGCGATCGTTCCGGAGCAGTTTCGAATGGTCGAGATGTTTGATCGCATGGACTGTCTCGGAAAAGCCGTGATGGGCCTGACCACTCAGTGTGCTCAATGCCATTCTCACAAGTTCGACCCACTGACGCACGATGAATACTATGGCATGTTCGCCTTTCTGAATGACACCTATGAAGCTCAGTCCTGGGTTTACACGCCCGAGCAGGAGCAGCAGGTTCGCGAGATCCGGCAGAAGATTGCAGGACTCGAAGATCGCATTCGCGCCGAACGAGTCTCCTGGTCGGCAGACCTTGATGCGTTTTCCAAAGACACACTTTCAAAGACGGCTGCCTGGACTCCGCTCGACGCCATCGAAATGGGAAGCATCAGTGGTCTGAACCACCCAACTCAGGAAGCGGACAAGTCGCTGTTGATGAAAGGACACTCCAGCGGTGATGTCTTCATGATCGCGGCTCCAAAACTGGATGGAGTGACCGGGCTGCAGTTCGAGATTCTGAATCATCGTGACCTGCCTCAGAACGGACCAGGTCGCAGTCGCAGCGGAACCTGGATCGTGCATGAGCTGGAAGTCTTCGTGAAGAAGCCGGATGGAAAAGACTGGGAGAAAATCAAACTGGTTAATGCCTCTGCTGATTTCACCGATCCGGAAGCGAAGTCAGGCGATGGAAAAACAGTGACCGGCCCTGTATCGCTGCTCATCGACGGTAATGATTCGACATCGTGGAAGGCCGATCGAGGACACGGTTTGCGAAATCAGCCTTCGGTTGCGGTTCTGCAGTTTGAGGCACCGTTGAATTATCCCGAAGGAACTCAACTGAAAATCGCATGGCGAATGGGTGATATGCCAGGCTGCGCCAGATTCAGTGTGACTCACGATGCTGCTCCTTCGGCGCCGGCAGTAGACCATGGAGCGGTGCTCGCGATGCGAGTCGCGGACGCTGAACGATCTTCAGAACAGCAGGCAGCACTCTTCACTGCATGGCGGAAATCGGTTCCGGAATTGAAGGCGATCAGTGATGAGATTGACGGGCTCTGGCGATCAATGCCACAGGCTCCGACAACGGTGCTGCATCTTGCGTCACGAGAACCCGGAAACCAGCGCGCGACGCATCTGCTTGACCGGGGAAACTGGGACCAGCCGCTTCATCCCGTAGAGCCCCATGTTCCTGCGGCGTTCAATCCGTTTCCGCAGGATGCTCCGAGGAACCGGCTGGGGTTTGCAAAATGGCTGACGGATCAAAAAGCTCCTTTGACGGCACGCGTGGCGGTCAATCTGACATGGCAGGCCGTGTTTGGAACGGGCCTGGTGGAAACTCCTGAAGACTTTGGAACTCGCAGCGCGATGCCGGAGTACCGAGAGATGCTGGATTGGCTCTCGGTCGAGTTTATGGAGCGAGGCTGGAGTCGCAAAGAACTGCTTCGCACGATTGTTCGCAGTCGAACTTACCAGCAAGCATCGATGGTGACTCCGGAGCTCCAGGAGCGTGATCCGCGCAACGCTCTGCTGGCCCGAGGTCCTCGATTCCGTGCCGATGCGGAAGTTGTTCGCGACATCGCGCTGTCTGCCGCCGGAATGCTCAGCGGCAAGCGAGGCGGACCAAGCGTGATTCCGCCAGTGCCGCAAAATGTGCTCGACTACAATTACGTCTATCCCGGTTATTGGACTCCGGCGACTGGTGAAGATCGCTATCGTCGAGCCGTCTATGTGTTCCGAAAACGGTCGATGCCGGATCCGGTGCTGACAACTCTCGATGCGCCGAACGGTGATGCCGCATGTCCTCGCCGAGTTCGCTCCAACACTCCTCTCGCCGCACTGACGGGGCTGAACGAGACAATCTTTGTGGAAGCGGCTCGAGGACTTGGGATGAGAATCCTGAAGGAAGGTGGCACCGATGATGCGTCGCGCGCCGCTTATGGATTTATGCTCTGCACGTCCCGTCAGCCAACGGATGCAGAGTTGAAGGAGATTCTCCTGGCTCTCAAATCACGCCGCCAGCGCATTGCGGACGGCTGGCTGAACGCTCGCGAGGTGACGACCGGTGACCCTGCAAAACTGCCGGAGCTGCCGGAGAATACGACACCGCAGGACGCAGCCGCATGGACGTTGCTGGCTCGCGTTCTTCTGAATCTGGACGAAACAGTGACGAAGAACTAAGTCCGGTTCGCCTTCGCACCCTGAACGATCATTGCGGTTGAAGCCCGTCGCAGTGCCCTGGCGCGTCAGGGCATGTGACTGTGCCCGCTGATGTTGTTTGATCGGAGTTTGGAAGATCTCTGTTGGATGCCGATGCCATCATTACTGACGGCTGGCCAGCGTGAATGACTACTTCTGATTCTGGAGTCGTCGTCGCAATGCCGCCTGAAACTCCTGCTGGCTGATGCTGCCGTCCTTGTCTGTGTCTGCTGCGTCGATGTTGGCTTTCATGCGAGGCGGGATCTCGTCAGATGACAGTTTTCCGTCAGCGTTTCGATCAAGCTGGCCGAACATCTCGCCAGGATTATCCATCGCCGAACGATCTTTGCTGCCGGTGGCCGGACGCTTGTTGCGTTCCACAGTCGGGCGATTTCCTTTGGTGGCCGTCTCGTCCTCGTTCTTGTTCTGTCCCTTTCTCGAATCGGCGCCTTCGAGCATTCGAGGCATGATCTGAGGACTATTCGTGCCTTT
>CAZIGZ010000021.1:0-55037 GCA_964538835.1 uncultured Chitinophaga sp.
ACGCCAGCCGATCCCCACGCAACAGATGTCTCCGACGCTAGCCGATCCCCACGCAACGGGTGCCTCCGACGCTAGCCGATCCCCCAATGGCACCAGAGTTGTAGTGGAACGGGCGCAAGCCGCCCGATGAATTCAAACGGCCGACTTCCCAGATGGCTCGCGCCCTTCCTCACCGCAGGCCAGAAACAGAGTCAGGCACTATTCCTCAACCGGCACAACGCCAATGGTGTTTCTTCCCTCGCTGATTCTGGTTTCCAGATCCTTCGCCAGCTGGAGAACCGGATTCCAAAATCGCGCGATGACTTCCGGGGATTCGGGTTCGAGGGATCTCACGACGCGGAAACCAATTCCTCGCGCGGCATCAGATGCCATCCAGTGGGCACTCTGAGGTAACTCGGGATCAAACTCATTCAGCTCTTCCGACGAACCAAACCGCACGGCCGATCGAACGAGGTCCGCGGAGTCCATCCATGATCCTCCTTTGTAGACTCGAGGATACACATCGTTCCCAAACAGCGCGACTGGACCGGGAGCATTCAGCCGGCGAGGAAGCTCTTCCCATGCGTTCGAGGCGTACTGGTCGATGACCCATTCCGCCACATTGCCGTGCATGTCATGCAGGCCCCACGGATTCGGTTCGAGTGAGCCAACAGGCAGTGGTCCTTCGACTGTGTCGTCATCCAACGGATCAAAGCGAGCATACTTCGGCAACTGAGCATCATCGTTCCCAAAGCTGTACCGTGTCGCCGTTCCAGCGCGGCAGGCGTGTTCCCATTCCACTTCTGTCGGCAGTCGATACTGATTCTTTGTCGTCAGTGTCAGCCATTTGGTGTATTGCATCGCGCCGAAATGAGACATCGAGACGGCGGGAAACGAATCATTTCCGTATTCGTGGGCAAACTCAACATCGTAAAGAGGTGTCGGTGCGGAGATGGCATCGACATCACTCAGTGGCTTCCTGCGGCTGATATTGCGATCTTCGCCTCGGAACTTTCTGTCCAGAGATTCGAACATCTTGTACTCGTTCCATGCAACTTCCTTCGCCGCCATCCAATAGGGCTTCAGAGTGACGCGAGCCTGAGGTCCTTCATCCGACCGTCGCCCTGGTTCATCCGAAGGCGAACCCACCGTCGTTGTTCCGCCGGGAATGGGCACCATCAGGAATGTCAGTCCATCCGCGATCGTCTCGTGATACGGCACCATCCATCGATCGCTGGAAATCTGCACCGCCGGCCCACCAACTGGCTTCCTGGCAGCGAGTCCACGCCCCCAGGCTTCTGCCGCCAGGTCCTGTGCCCAAACAGCCCCGCAAAGGACCATCGCAAAACAAAAAGGCACTGCATTCCTCATCGAACCCCACCAGTGTAAAGCAACTGTCCCCAGTTGCTCCGTCCCCGAGATTTGAAATTTGAGATCCGAAAACCGAAAACCTTGAACCGAAAACCTTAACCCCCATTCTTACTCGGCAACAATCTCCGCCGAGTTCCAGTAGCCGAATTCATACGACCAGTCGTTGGCTTTGTTCTGCAACTCGATCGTCACGGGCTGACCGGCGAGATCGCTGAGGTCCACGGCGATCTCTTTCCATTCGATCGCTCCGGATTTGTTCCGCTTGATGATGGTCTGCGTTCGCACTTCACCGTTGATGCTGACCGCCAGCAGCCAGTCTCCCTGTTCGTGCGAAGCGACTCGAAGACGAAGCTTCACTTTCGAACCGGTCGGCAGCGTTGTCTTCGCTGTCAGCACACACGGCTCGCTGCGAGAAACCGGATGAGTCCGCAGGGCAGGGCGGTCCTGATGATTGAGTATCACCGCGACTCCGCCTTCGCCGGACTTTGTCGTGGAATATCCTGGCAGCAATTGTTCGACCAATGCCGCAAACTCCGCTGGCTTCGCTGATTCACCGGGGATGATTCGAGACCCAGCGAGCAGTTTGGCTTCGGGATCTTCCGGTGGCTTGTCGAGCGTGATGAAGGCAAAGAGATCGTACAGTTCCTGCTTCGTCAGCTGCTTCTCCACTCCTTCCGGCATCAGCGACAGTTTGCTGGGAACAGCTTCGTCGACATCCGAACGAGCAATCGTCTCAAGCTTGTCACCCTGAACTTTCAGCACGATACGCTGAGCATTGTCTTCCACTGGCAAACCCGAAATGGCCTTGCCGTCCTTTGTCACGACCGTCAGTCCCTGATAGGCCGCACCGATGACGAGGCTTGGGTCAAACACATTCGACAGAAGCTGTTCGAAGGAGGCTCGACCGTTGCGAGTAATGTCCGGGCCGACTTCCGCTCCTTCGCCGTAGATCTTGTGGCACTGAGCACACAGCTTCTTGAAGACAGCACGGCCGGCAACAGGATCACCCTTGGCCGTGCGAAGCTCATCTCTCATCTTCGAAATCAGCCCCAGCCGCGCGGGGTCTCGTTCCGTTCGAACGACACCCCAGTGCTTCAGGACCAGATCCGACAGCTCTCTGTTTTTCAGACTCAGCATCTTGTACGCCTGATTGGCATTGATGGCGGTGGCGGGAACTTTCTTCTGCTGCACAAGATTCATCAGCTCGAACGATGAACGTTCGCGATCGGTGAGTGCTTCCACAACGGCGGGCTGCACGTCAGCGGGAAGGTGCGGCAGATTCGCAACGAGCACTTCGGTGGCTTTGTTCGAATCAATCCGGCCGATCGCCTGAACGGCTCGACGAAGGACGTCCGGCGAGTTTGGTTGAACCAGCAGGGTTCTCGCGAACGTAATAGCATCCTCATCTTTTGCCGTGATCAGTGCATTCGCCATGCGCAGACGGACATCGTTTGAGGCATCTCGCGAGGCGATGCGTTCGGTGGCTTCCATGGCAATTCGCTGAGCCATCAAGATTGCATCCCTGATCTGAAGAGAGGCTGCAAGCTCGATCGCTGACACAGTCGAAGGGCGAGCCAGATTGTTTCGCATGGCTGCGGCCAAAGCTGCTTCCAGCTGAGTTCGAAGTGCCGCCATCGATTCTCCGGCGATCTCTCCGGAACGAACTCGCGCTGTCAGCAACTGCAGACAGCGATTTGCAGGCTCTTCTGTTGCTTCACTTGCCAACAGGATTGTCAGCAGTTGAGCCACTGCGACGGTGTCTGGCTTTTGGCCTGACAGAATTCGGTCCGCCGCTCGAGGAAGGATGTCGATGATGGGTTGAGGATACTGGCCGGATTCGGCGTTCCTGAACTTCTGAATCTCCGCAACGAATTCTGCCGTCCCGGCCTCAAGCCGAGGATGCAGGTTCTGCCACACAATGCGAGGAGCCAGGGGGTCGTTCCCGGCCTGAGCAAGTACGGCAACGAGCGCTGGAACAGCAGCGATCGTTTTCTGTTTGGAAGCGGCAATCGCTACTTGTACTCGCACGACCGGAGATGGATCGTTACGCAGTTCGTACACGCGTTTTGCGATCGCTTCGGAAATGACATCCTGTTCCCCGGCGGCTCGTACGGCCCAGGCTCGCAGTCGCGGTGAAGGACTTTTCAGGATCGCCTCATAGGTGCTTTCCGCAATCGTCGGCGCGGCCATGATGATTCCCAGACAGCGCAGAGCCAGCTCGTCCGAATCATTGAACACAAAGGCCGCATCGACCGCTCGTCGAACTTCGTCAGCCGCTGAGTCGCTGGACAGAAGCCGTTCGGTCAGCAATCGCTGGGCAATGTCACGCTGATAGCCGTTTGGCGAACTCAGTCGCTCGACAAGTTCCTCAATCGACAGAAGCGACATGTCTTCTTTGGGAGCTCGAGCAGTCTCCTTATAGCGAATGCGATACAGCCGACCTTTCAGTCGATCAATGCCCGCAGGATCTCGATTGGCATCCTGATAACAGTGATAGCGATCGTACCAGTCAAGAATGTAGAGACAGCCATCAGGACCCGTCTTTTGCACGACCGGCATGAACCACGCATCGTTGGCCGACAGAAAGTCAGGCTCAGGAGAGGCCTTGTAGGTTGATTCGAAGCGTTCAATCCGATCGCTGTTGATACAGCTGCCGTGGATGTTGCCCATGTAGAGTTTTCGTCGATACTGCTCCGGATAGGCATCGCTGTCATACCAGTGGATTCCGCAGTACGCCGCCTTCTGATGCTTGTGACTGACGATGCTTTCAATCTTCCATGTAAACGGCGGATACGGTCCTCCCTGACGATGGTAGTAACCAGTTTCGGTCAGATGCCAAAGATGGTCGATCACACACGCGCTGACGAACGCATCGCCTTCATTGTTGAACGCGACTCCCCATGGATTGCTGGTCCCTTCGCAAAAGACCTGAAACTCCCACGTCTTAGGATGAATGCGGAACAGGGCACAGGTGAAGTCCCACGGTCTTTGACCTTCTTTGTAATTGGGATTCTTCGGACCGTAGGTGATGTGCGACGGATTGAAGACGCCGTTCAGACCATACAGCCATCCGTCAGGCCCCCAGGTCAGTGAGTTGGGAAGTTCATGAGTATCATCGCGGCCGAATCCGGTGACGACGACTTCCTGAGTATCCGCCTTGCCATCACCGTCCGTATCGCGGACGAACAGCAGATCAGGAGCATTCGCAACCCAGACACCGCCGTGACCTACGGCAATGCCGCTGGGAATGTTCAGTCCTTCCATGAAGATTGTGAACTTGTCGGCTTTGCCATCGGCATCCGTGTCTTCCAGGATCTTGACGCGATCCTGCCCCGGCCCTGGGGCTCGTCGAGGATACTCGAGCGATTCCGTGATCCAGAAGCGACCTTTTTCATCGATCGTCATCGCCACCGGGTTCACGATGTTCGGTTCGGAGGCCACAACTTCTACTGAAAAACCTTCCGGCACCGTCATCTTTGCAATGGCTTCTTCTGGCGACAGGGCAGGGCCGGGCGGTTTGTCCTGGGCATGCGGGATCACATCCTTCGCCGCCGCCTTCTTCTGTTCCTGCGCCGACGCGGAAGCCACAAACAACACCGCGATCGCACCAACAGCGACTGACCGCACGAAGAGCATCAAAGCAGTTTGCATCACCATGACTCCGGTGGGAAGAATCAACAGGGGACCCGTATGGTGACATGCTTCACGAAGAACGGCAAACAAAGCACGAATCAAGTTGTGGATTCGTATGGCACAGTGGTTGGGCTTCAACGACCGCGAGTGTAGCAACTGCCGGCGAGTCCGCTTTCGATGACGCTTTACTCAACCTGCACCAGATTTTGTGATGGATGGTTGGTACGACTGAAAATGGAACGGTAGCATCCAAAGCCGTTCTTATTCGTCATCATTCAGATCATTTGCTCCTCGTGAACAAGCAAGAATTGGTGCACACATGAAACTGACAAGACTCTTGACCCTTCTGATCACATTCGCCGCACTTTTCTCAGGCCGGACACTGAATGCTCAAACGGTGACTTATCATTTCACCGGCACAAGCCTCTCGTCCAGTGAAGGAGTTGGCACGACCATCGCGGGTTCACTGACGCTGGATGTTGCAGCCGTTCCCGAGGGTTCCAGCGGTTCCCCGGACGGTCATTTCGCGGTATGGCGTAATGGAAATTTCAAGGCCAATGCAATTACAGACACGGGTTTCACTACCGGTTCTGACCTGGGTGGAACAACGACATTTCAAGTCTACGACGTCACCGCATGGCCGCTTGATGCGGTTGATATGGATGTGTTCTCCGACGATGGCGTTCGACAGAGAAGCATTCGAATCTACAGCGGTTCTGCAAATCCTGGTGATGGACTTGTGGAGGTCCCGAATCCGTGGGATCCGCTCGCCTATGAGACGCAGTTCATCTACGTGTCAGAGTATGATCGATCGACAGAGCTGTTTACCTTTGGATTGTTCACGATCGATACCTTTGAGATGGTCATCCCGAATATCATCGTCAATGGCGTTGATACCGGGATTCAGGATTTTCAATACGGCGGAAAGTCGATCACTCAGACGCTGGCAGACTTCGCAGCAAAGGCGAAGAACCACGGCGCTTATGTCAGTTCTGTATCACGGTTCACAACCACCCTCGTCCGCGCAGGGTTGCTGACATGCGAACAACGATCATTGATTCTGTCGATCGCAGTGAAGGCAAAATGACTTTCTCGTTAAAGTGTCGACATTCACTGATCATGATCCGTGCTTTTGATCAATCATGCTCGGTGCAATGATGCTCCAGCCATCAGAACGCGGCGTTGATGCTATGCCAAACCGCGAAATCACAATCCTGTATCGTGGTCCTCTCAGCAGTTGCAACTATGACTGCTGCTATTGTCCGTTTGCCAAGCGGCATGAAGATGCGGACCAGTTGCTGACGGATCGTCTGGCCCTCGAGAGATTCTCGGATTGGTGTGCTCAGTATTCCCATGGCCCACTGTCCGTCTTCTTTACGCCGTGGGGCGAAGCGCTCACTCGGAAATGGTATCACTCAACGATTCAGCGGCTGTCGCACCTTCCTTTTGTTCGTCGAATCGCGGTTCAGACGAATCTCTCCTGGAGCCTCGACTGGCTGTCACTGTGCCAAACGGCACGACTTGGCTTTTGGTGCACCTATCATCCGTCTCAAATCAGTCGTATGGAGTTTCTGAAACAATGTCAGACTCTGCGGTCGAACAACGTCGCCTTCAGCGTTGGCATGGTCGCTCGGCCAGATGACTATGACGAAATCGAAGCCATGCGAGCCGCGTTGCCGGCTGAGACGTACCTTTGGCTGAACGCCTGGGATATCCAGGACGGACAGAAGTATCATTACTCCGATGACGAACGCCGCCGGCTGACTCAGGTGGATCCGCATTTTCCGGTGAACACCCTGGACCATCCAAGTAGAGGATTTCCCTGCAGAACAGGAGCCGATGTCTTTAGCGTGGACGGCCATGGCGAAGTGCGTCGATGTCACTTTGTGAAGGAGCGCATCGGCAACCTGTATGATCCTGATTGGACATTCCCCGATGCGGCTCTTCCTTGTCCGGTATCAACCTGTGGATGTCACATCGGTTACATTCATTTGCCTCATCTGAAACAGGCCGAAATCTATGGAGACGGCCTTCTCGAACGCATCCCAGTGTAGAACGATTGTCCTCAATCGTTCCTCCAGCTATCTCGGCGAGCGGGATGCGTCAGCTTTCCGGTAAACGTTTCGTGCGCGAGACATGCATCTGTCACGAAGCGTCATTACAAACGAACGCGAATCAACCACAGAACCGCCCAACAATTTTTTTGCCCGACAGCGATGTTCTCCGAATCACGTCAGGGGCAGGTGTACCGGCGGGTTAACACCGCGCCGCTCGCCGAGTTTCTTTCAAACACAGTTTGCGCCTTCACATTCCACTGTTGCAATCGATTGACGCTGGCGAATCCCTCCGACACACTTTCGACCTCTGGTCCCTCGGTTGTTGTTTCTTCCTCACCCTGACCGCACGAGAACCCGCATGAGCGATTCACCACGCATGTTCGAAATGAAAGAAGGATCGTCCGACAAGTTCTGGGAGATTACGCTCGACGGAACTTCCCACACGGTTCGATTTGGTCGAGTCGGCACAGACGGGCAAACGAAGACCAAAGACTACGGGACCGTTGCGGCTGCCAAAGCCGCGTATGACAAACTGGTCAAGGAGAAGACAGGGAAGGGCTACAAGGAAGTCACTGGTTCCTCAGGCTCACGGCAAAACCAGGCCAAAGCGGCTCAGGCCAAAGCTAAGGATCGCGAACCGTTCATTCAGGCAATCCTGGAGTCACCCGACGATCCCGCTCCGTACCAGATCTTTGCAGACTGGCTGGAAGATCAGGGCGATCCGCAGGCGGAGCTCATTCGTATTCAGTGGCAGCTGGAAGAAGAAGGAATCAAAGCCGCCGAACGAAAGAAGCTGACCGATCGTGAAACGGCGTTGCTCAAGGAACATCAGCAAGCCCTCCTGGGAGATCTGGCCGATGATCTGATCAATCAGAAGGGGCCGAAGGATCTGATCTATGGCAGCAAGCGATACTATGAATGGCAGTTTGGCCGCGGAGTTCTGGATTCGTTGCTGATTGAATATCTTCTGCCGGACTTCGCAAAGCTGCTGCGAAAGTCATCTCATGTCTCAACGCTGCGTCAGCTGAAGATTCGCAATGCATCGTCAGGCTACGACCTGGAAGACACGGAAGAGTATTCCGAGCAGGAGTGGGACACCGAAGATGCTCCCTCGCTGAAGCTGCTGAACGGGACCGAGTTTCCAAATCTTCGAGTCCTGGAAGTCAGTGAAGATGACGACTTCAACTGCCATTTCAGCACGCCAAGCATCCAGAATCTGATCAAGGGAATGCCACGACTGGAATCACTGCGAGTCGACGCCCACGACGTCAACATCAGCGCGATCTTCAAACTGGAGCTGCCTCATCTGCGATCGCTGACGATGAAACATACCGCACGGCGTTATCCGCTCGAGGTGCTTGGCAAGAATGAATCTCTGGGGCAGCTGGAAACGCTTCACATCTATCCGCATGCCAAGTCATCTGATGATGACGAAGAAGGAGCGTATCTGGACCTGAAGGGGATTCAGGGGCTCTTCCGTTCTAAGTGCCTTCCTGCTTTGAAGCATGTGAGCCTTTACATGTGTGACGCAGGAAACGCGGGACTCGCCGAAATCATCAAGTCGCCAATGTTTCGACAGCTGGAATCACTCCATCTGATCTGGGGCACGATCAATGATGAAGGCGTGGAGCAGCTGTGCAACACGGACCTGTCTCACCTGCAATCTCTGGATCTGACAGGAAATTACATCTCCGCCAGCGGCGTGAAGTCGCTCAAGAAGAAGTTCCCGTCAGTCAAAGCCGGCGACCAGTATTCCGGAGTTCCCAACGAGGAGGCCGAATACCTGATGAACGGCGACATCGAATAACCAGTGTAGAGCGGTTGTCCCCAACCGCTCTTCCCCCCAACTACTCTTCTGCCCCAAACACTTCACGAAAACCGCCGATCATCGCATCAGTGTGCGAGCACTCTAATGTTGCACCTGATCGTCATTGCCGATCCCGCCAGCCTTCGATACTCGTTCTTCCAGCGTGAAGTCCGTGCCTTTGTGGAAGCAGGTCATGCTTCCATCGAGCTGACTTGTATCGACTGGCGTGATCTGGCATCAGATTCTGATCGATGGCAGGAAGAACTGTCGCAGAAGTCGGGAGTTGTCCGAATTGAATCGCCGGGGCGAGACCCCTCGATCCTGATGCAATTGCTGCGACTGGGCGAAGCATCACTGAACCGTGAGCACTGTGTTCCACCAACGTCGATCGAAGGCTGGATCATTCCTCCTGCCATGGTTCATGCCGGCCTGAAGGTCTGTTTCGATCGGCTTGAGCAAGCTTTGCGGTCCTATCCGAATCTGACGCTTGAAGCCACCCCTGCAGACATCCTTGCTGCGTTCGACAAGAACGAAACCTCAGAGCGACTTTCAAAAGCCGGTGTTCCCGTCCCGGAATTCTTCGCGCCGTCACATGTGTCGGAGCTGCTGGATCGAAACCCTTCAAACGATGAAAACAACGCCTGGTCCAGCATGTTTGTCAAACTGTGCCACGGCTCTTGTGCGTCAGGGATCGTGAATCTGACGTGGTCCGAAGAAAACCGTGCTGGCGTTTCGGCCAGCTCGATTGCTGTTCCATCGGTGAATGGTCTGACGACGATGGTCCGGCGAGGCGCGCACTTCTTCAATTCGTACGAACTTCAGGCCCTCCACCAGGAAAAGCTGGAAGAGGCTCTCCAGTTCCTGATCGAGCAGGGTGCGACGGCTCAGAAGACTGTGCCTCGACCAATGATCGGAGATCGGCAGTGGGATCTGCGAATCGTCGTGCTTCATGCTGAACCAATCGCCGTGATTCCTCGACTGAGCCGATTGCCGATGACCAACCTGCATCTGGGCGGGCAGCGCGGCGACGTCGAAGCCTGTCTTGCCTCTGTGGGACGGCGAGCATGGCTGGATGCTCTGGATTGCGCCTCGGCGGCGGCGATGCAGTTTGAACTTCCCTGCGTGGGAATCGATGTTGCGATCGATCGACATACCAGCAGGCCATACGTACTGGAGGTCAATGCGTTCGGAGATTTCTTCCCGAACTGGATCGACGCCGCGGGACGATCAGTTCATCATCGCGAGCTTCTGCACTTGTTTTCTCACGCTTCGACACGAAGGACTGGAAACCGTGACTGAGCGAGAACAGATCCTTGCAGAAATCCTCGCCAATCCCAGCGACATGACTCCTCGCCTGATCTTCGCGGACTGGCTGGAAGAGCAGGGCGACCCGCTGGGAGAATTCATCCGCATTCAGCTCGAACTTGCCCAGGCCAGCGAAGACTTTGCTCGCCGTGAGGAACTGGACGAACGTCAGGATCAGCTTCGGCGTGCTCACGAAGCCGAATGGACGGCACCACTTCGAGGCAAAGTGACGGGGTATACTCTTGGAGGCGGGTTTGTTCAAACCGTTGAGATGACGGCAAGCCTTGCGGAGAAATACTCTTCGGAACTTCCGCGTCTGATTCCGCTCAGGCGATTGATTGTTTCCCGTAGCTCGCAAGTCACCTACCGGCTGTTTGCTCTTCCCGTCCTAAGTTCAATTGAATCTCTCCGCATGGAACAAGTCTCCCTGCATCCGGATCGCCGCGGCGAGTTTCCTTTGCGCAGCTTTGCAAAGCTGCAGCACTTTTCATACGTCGCGTCTCAGCTGACCGACGATGATGTCAAAACTCTGATGCAGATCTCGATGCCAAATCTGGTCGAACTGGATCTCAGCAGCAACGAACTGCGGAACAGTGCCGCCGAACTGATTGCTTCACATCCGATTGCCGACCAACTGCAAAGCCTGACTCTGTACGACAATCAGATTCGCCTTGCAGGAGCCCTTGCACTGGCCAATAGTCCGAGGCTTCAGTCGCTGCAGTACCTTGATCTCGAGCGAAACAAACTGCCACAAAAGGCGGAGGAAGCTCTCTATCGGCGTTTTGGCGACAAGCTTCGATTGTAGACCCATTCGTTCATTCGAGTTCTCGCGGGATGGCCGGCATCACTGGCCAGAACTCCCAAACGGTGACCACTCAATCACGGACACCATCTGCGGCGGAACGTCTTCTTCTTTCTCACCATCACCCTGGCCGACGAATTGAGACAGCAGGTGGATCTGCCCCTTTGAGTTCCAGACGTCCGGATCGATCAGAGGATCCGCCTGGCCGACAGAACCGCTGGTCAGATTTGTGAAGCTCCACGCCGGCTGATCAAGATCCTCACAGGTCGCCGCTGTGATTCCTCCACCACGCTCCTGATCTCGAAAGAGCATGACGGCTCGCGAATGTCGCCCATGGTTCTGCACAACCAGCAGCGGGCGAGAAATCGGAGGACGCTTGGTACCTCCGCCACGTCGATAGAAATTCAGCGTTCGCTCACCAACCTGGTGCTTCACCCATTCGGTGCCTGTCCACGAAACGACAAAATACTGAGGCACAGCGTCCGGGGCAGGGCGGTGGAAAAGTGCAATATGAGGATTCCCGTTCGCGCCGACGGCCATGGAGGTCTGATTGGAAAGCTCACTGTCCTGAGGAATGCGAGCCGCATAGTCGGCCGTTGATGCTGTGACAGGAATCGTCAGCGCTTTCCCAGTCATTGTCTTCCATGTGTTGCCGCCATCTGGCGAAACCGCATGGCACAGGTCATGGTTTGTCGTGACGTCACCAGTTTCCCTCCAGACCCACGACAGATGAATGGTGTCACTCGGCCCCACAGCCACCTGCCAGTAGGCGTTCCGCTGACCTTCACCATCGATCAGATTGTCGTGCAAACGCCTCCACTTCTGAGTTTGCACGTCGAATCGATTCAGCACCAGGTTGCCGTTCCCGGACGATCCATCGCGGTAGAAGAACAACAAGTCGCCGTTGCTCAGACGATAGAACTCCGGGTAGGTGACACGGTCTTCGAGAGTCGCCGTCATGGCTTCAGGCGGAAGCAGATTCAGGGAAGTCACGTCCGCCGTTCGACAGTATTTCAGCGGATGCCCATGATGATCCCACGCGACATGCAGGATTCCCTTGCCATCGAAGGCCATGCTGATGGAATTATGAGCATCCCTGACTCGACCTGTCTGTTCCGTGCGATGGATCTTCCAGTCCGTGCGACCATGCTGCCGTTCCGCAAGGACCATGCGTCCATCGGCATCATAGAACGAAACCACCTGCCGTTCCTGAAAGGTACAAAGGGCATTGTGACGGAAGATCGTCATATTGATCTTCGTGCGAGCATACCCTTCAGCGATCGGAATGACGGTCTGTGCAACACCGTGTGACAAACAACATGTCAGGCCGTGAGCGAACGCCGCTGTCAGAACAAGCCATCTCATTCTGGCACTGCAAAGCTCAGGTGCATTTCACTGTGGCGAAGATGCAGCTGCATCCATTCATCATGAGTCATTCGGCCAAAGGCGGGATGAGGTGCTTCCATGTATTCCATCATGGTCCGCTGGACGGCTTTTCTAAAATCCTGCAACGATTGCTGCAGAGACGTCGATGGAGGAAACGCTGCTGATTCCGCAGACTTTGGCAGTTTGATTCCTGGTGTGATCTTCTTCAGCGCCGCGTTTTTGAAGAATGGAGCAAGCAGTCGGATGATGAACGGAGCCTTCACCTGAAATCCGTCGATCGAATTGTTCATCGTCATCGTCAGATGATTCAGCAGCTCGGCAAGCGACCAGTTCCCCAAAGTCCTCGTGGAAGGCGACGATACCAGACGCTCAACATCTGCGAGAACATCCTGCAGAGATTCAAACGAAAGTTCACGACGCCCCTGAACGGTCTTCGGATTGACTGTCATGAATTGGGCTCCGCGGGTCAAAGTTGTTCGGCAAAAGGAACTGACTGCAAGACGTGAGGATACGTGATCCTCGCCGCAATTGCACTCGAAGAGCAGGGCAGTGCAATCCAAGTGTAGAACGACTGTCCTCAGTCGTTCGCGATTCCTCTGCGATGTTCTGTGGGCAAGCGATGTGTGGCGGAGCAGTTGAGGACAACTGCTCTACGGTGTCACTTGTCTGTTGTCTGCAATGGCACGGAGATGATCAGTCCGGCGGTGCGGTTCTTTGTGGACTTGCGGTCGGGCACATGACACTTGAGGCAGTGGTTTGTCAGAGTGATCGGCCCCGCGCGGCGGTACATTCCTTCTTCCGTCGTTTCCAAAAACGGCTGACCCTCTTTCAGAGCTTTCACGGCGTCCTTTTCGAAATCGGTCTTCGCTGAATGATCGACGTTCATTGCCTGGCCTTCGACCACCAGCCATCGAAACTGAACTCGGTGTTCGTTCTGCACGTCCTGGAAGACTTCTTCGAGTGCCACGGCGGGAATCGCCAGTCCTTCATCTTCCTGATAGTAGCGATCATGAACGACTCGCAGTGCCGAGTGCATGGCGGAATGAAGAACTTCCGCCTCGCGTCGAGGAGCTTCCAGGGCGGCGGTTGCCGAATCACTGGCGGTTCCGGATTTCTGGCCGGCTTGATTCGTCTGTGTCACTGTCGCGGGTGGTTGGCGCGACATGGCCACGACAATCGAACTGGCGGCGATCATCGGGACAAGCAGGGTTTTGATCATTGCAGATCTCCAGATGCGACTGATTCTTTGGCTCGTGTCTCCGACCCAAGGATTCCCACCGCGGAGTGTCGGGCCACGTTTGGCAACCATAACAGCAGATGCGTTCTCAGACGAAACAACGCGGCACGTTTCTCAACGGAACCGCAACCTTTTGTTTTCGGGGAAATGTGGGACGATTCCGCACGCTCACACCGTCGCAAGGACTTTTCTCATGACCCTCCCAATGACACTTGGACTCGATCGCTTTCCTTCCGTTGTTGCTGCAATTGAGGACGGAATTCAGCGCAGTCTTCACACGGGAGTCCAGATCTATGTGTCGATCAATTCACGACCTGTGCTGAATGCAGGAGTCGGCGAAGCGGCGCCGGGAATGCCGATGACTGCTGCGACGATCATGCCATGGCGAAGTGCCGCCAAGCCGATCACGGCAGCACTCGTCCTGCGCGCCATCGAGCAGAACGGGATTTCACTCGAGTCACGGCTGTGCGAACTCTTGCCGGCCAGCCAGCAAACCGACAAAGCCAACCTGACGCTTCTTCAGCTGTTGACTCATCAATCAGGATTCCCGGCTGCAGACACTGGATGGCCCCATGTTTCGTGGGACGAAAGCGTACAGCGATCACTCAACACACCGTGTTCGCTCGAACCAGGTTCGGCCGCCTATCATCCTCAAAGCAGCTGGTTTGTTCTGGGGGAGATTCTTCGGGAGCTGGAGCAAAGGCAAACGGGAGTTCGATCACCGTTCGATGCTCTTCTGCAACGAGATCTTCTGACACCACTTGGGATGGACGAGACGTGGTGCGGAATTCCGGAGTCGCAGCAAAGTGTGCTTCAGAGCAGACTTCCGCAGCTCTACGATCGTGATCGCGGACAATTGCAGCCATCGCCCTACTCTGCCGGGCCGTGGCTGACGGCCGCGTCGGCTGGTGGCAATATTCGAGGACCTGTGAGCCAGCTGGGACTGTTCCTGGAAATGTTGCTGCGACAGGGCCAGCGAAGCAACGGGTCAGACTACCTGAGTCCGACAAGCGTGAATCGAATGTTGATGAGACACCGAACGGGACTCTTCGATCAGACTCTGCAGCACATCATCGACTTTGGTCTTGGCGTCATTCGCGATTCGAAACACTACGGGCCCGAGACTGTTCCTTATGGCTTTGGCAAAGCCTGCAGTAGCGAATCCTTTGGACATGGCGGCTCACAATGTTCCATCGGCTTCTGCGATCCCGCACATGGACTTGTCGTCGTCTGGTCCGCCAACGGCTTCTGCGGCGAAGGCCAGCATCAGCGACGCAATCGCATGATCAATGATGCAATCTACAACGATCTGGGACTATAGACTCACACTTTGCCGTGACTCATGAGCTGTTCATGATTCATTGCAAAGTCTCGATGAACGGCCAGTTTCAGGGAGTTCGTTCGAACATCGGCAGCAAGCGGCTCAATCACCGAACCGCGGCATGCGTCACACAGCGGAACCCTGATCGCAATCGTCAACGAGTTTTTCTCGACGACCACCCTTCCCCCAACGAGTCTTCTGATTTCCTGCCAGCACCATCTTAAAACACCGTCGACAATCATCAGTATCAGAGATTTGTATCCAAGGGAGGGACCGTTGTCGCCAACGGGAGTCCATGATTCAATATGTTCAACGCTCACTTTGTTGTGGGCGGCGGCTCCACAACGGACGCAACAGTCGGGAATCCCGTCTCTCTCTGCAATCCAGACGACCTGCAGATGCCGGTTGCTTTCCGGTACATCCCGACGACTCTTTCGGCAACGCGGGCACATGTCGTCCGACAGAATCACGACCCGTGCAAAGCAATTCGGGCAATCAACAGGCTCAATCATGGGAGAATCTCGCGGCTGCAGCGTACGACCATTCGCTGAGTCGTATTGTGAGCAATTCCTTGCCGCGATGAAAGCCCGGCACTCGTGAGGTCAACGAAGCTCCGGTCATTGTTCAATCGCCCTTTGGCCCCTAAGATTCGGAAGCGGCGAACAGAGCAGGGCACCGACCCATCTGGTCCGTGGTGTTGAAAGATCGTCAACTCCCATTCGGCGCACGCTTTTGAAAGGTCACGTGATCGTGTTACTTCGCGCTTCAGCAATGCTCGCCTGTCTCTTTATGGTCTCAGCGTGTTCTGCACAGACAACACAGACAACGCTGACCGAACAGGATGTGATCGCGAATCAGCAGCCAGTCATCGTCAAGCTTTTCGGAGCCGGCGTTGGAAGTCTCGATTCTTACGGAACCGGTCTGCTCGTTTCCAAAGAAGGTCATGTGCTGACCGTGTGGAACCATCTGGTCAGCACGGGCTATCTGACCGCTGTGACCCTGGATGGCAAAAAGTTCCCGGTGGAGACTCTGGGGACCAGCTCCGAATACGACGTCGCGCTGCTCAAGCTGAAGACACAACCGGGAGAATCGTTTCCGTTTGTGGATCTCGCCCAGGCAGTCGATCCGGCTCCTGGTTCGTCCATTCTGGCCTTCAGCAACATGTTTAAGGTTGCTGCGGGAAATGAACCCGTGACGGTCGTTCACGGAGTCATCGCCGCAAAGATACCTCTGGAAGCAACTCAGGGACGCTGGAAGTTTCCAGTTCGCAGTCCGGTCTGGCTGATCGATGCCATCACGAACAATTCCGGTTCCGCCGGCGGACTGCTGACGGATCTCGAAGGCCGCCCGGTTGGACTGATTGGACGCGAAATTCGACACGCCGCCAGTCGGCAATGGGTGAACTATGCCGTGCCGCTGACCACACTGAAGCCCGTGGTCGAAACGCTGCTCGCCGGCAAGAAGGTCGATACTAAACCCAAATACGGCGACTCCACGGCCATGCTGAGTGACCAGGATTTGACCGTTCGCTACGGCCTGACTCTGCTTCCAAACGTCGTCGAACGAACGCCGGCCTATGTTGATGCCGTCGAGCCCGGATCACAGGCCGAAAGTGGCGGGTTTCGGCGAGGCGACCTGATCGTCCTTCTGGGCGATACGGTGGTCACGGGAGTCAGCGATGTGCAGCGACGGATGGCCGAATTTCGTCAGGGCGAAAAGATGGTCTTCACGGTCAATCGGGATCAGGAACTTGTGACAGTGGAACTGCGAGCTGTCACGCCAAAGACCACAAGCCCGGCTGGGGCGAAGTAAGGCAGCCGGACCGGGGGCGTTCGCAACCCACTGGAACCTCAGTCAGCACGCCAGTGCAGGGCAGAACGGACGCCCTGAAATCAGTGCCGTTCAGCGTGGTCCATGGAGTCAATGATCTCCGCGAGTCGCACGGCGAAGTCATGAACAGGATCGGTCAGCTGGCAGGAACGATTGAGGACAGTCGTTCTGCAGACGTGTTTTGGGGCCGCCAGTTTTCCCCGCCCCCAACGTCCGATAATGTCCGTTATGTTAAGTTACTGGCAAAAAACGGGCTTTTTTCGAGGGGCAAAAGTGCCCCTGTGTCGAACGCCTGTCCCAGGCGTTTCGCGGCTGAACCAAAACGATTGAGGACAATCGTTCTACAAATACCCACGCTACCGCTGGCTCAGCCGAGTCCGAAGCTCCCGGTCCAGATCCTCCAGCGACACTCCGGCTCGGTTGAGTTGTCGCAGGATTCGATCGTCCAGTCGAGTGTCCACGTCGGTGCCCGGATCCGGGTCCTGATTCAGACCCATCGCATCCGCATGCCAGTCCTCCAGAACTCGCCGAGAAACCGCTCCGGGAACGCCGGCCAGATACTGTTTGGTCCGCGCCGAAAGGCGTGCAATCTCGGAAGGATCCTGGCTGTAGATTCCAGCGATCTCGGACAGGAGGGCAGAGTCCGCTGAAGTCAGGCGGCTGGCACCCGGATTCGAAGTCACACTTCCAGCCGAATTCGTCCTTGAAGTTCCCGTCGAACTGCCCTGCCCGGAACGACTGGTTCCATTGCCAGACGGCGTGCCTCCCGTGCCAGCCAGCCCATTATCGATGGAGTCCGGTGAACGGAAGAAGTCTCGAAGAATTCCCTTAGCGCTGTCCGGAGCCGATTCGTTCAGCCGGTCCATCAGTTTCTGTTTTTGCTCTGCACTGGTTTGGTCCAGATAATCAAGTGCCCTTTGAGTCAGATCGTTCTTCACCTGAGCCGGCAGAGCCTGAAGCAGTTCCTCCAGCGTCGGTTCGGCACTCGGCTGACCAAAACCATTTGCCGGATCGTCCCCAGCGGCTGGCTTGTCGGTTTTGCGAGGCTCGACAAGAGACTTGAGATCAAATCCCTCGCCAAAGAACGGACTGCCTTCTCCCGATCCAAATGCGTCCGGACTGGAAGGCGTGGCTCCGGAAAGTTCATTCTCCGGCGGCTGCAGATGCTGATTGAACTGGTCAATCACGTGCTGAACCGTCGGAATTGCGTGCTCCGGCACCAGCTTCAGAATGAACTGCGAATTGTTCAGAATCACAGCGGCCGCGTAGCCGGAATACGTTTTGCTCACGATTGCTCGCAGCGACGGTGACATCGTGATCAGAAAATACATGGCCGTCATGCAGATGACGACGCCTTTGACTGCTCCCAGAATTCCGCCCAGATGCTTGTCAAAGTCAATGATCCGGGCCTTTTCCATCCAGCTGCTCAGCATCCCCGATGCGACAAACGTGACACCGCACAGGCCCACGTAAATCACCAGCATCGCAATCCACTGTTTCAGCGGCGGTTCAACGGCAATCAACGGCTCGATCGCCGGAGCCAGAGCTCCGGAAAACCTGAAGCACAACAGCAAAGCAACAACCCACGCAAGCTGCGACATCAGCCCGCGAGACGCTCCCTTGACGGCGCAATACAGCAGGACAGCCAGAACGACCAAATCGACGATTTGATAAGGGTTCATTGTCCGCCTTCCATTGCCACCACGCTCCGTCCATGAAGCTTCAGAAGTGTAGGAGAGATACGCCTTTCAGGAAAAGACCGATTCCATCCACCCCATAACTCCCATCACTCCCATCATTCCTCTGCTTCCCATCCATTCCGGCACCACACCACACCATGCCCAAACTTTACCGATCCCGCGGACTGTCCAAAATAAGCGTGACCGGACCGTCGTTCAGCAATCGCACCTTCATATCTGCCTGGAAAACGCCGGTCTCGACTTGCAAACCAAGTCCTCGCAGTTCCGCCACGACACTCTGATAAAGAGCATTCGCCTGTTCCGGACGAGCCGCCTCCACGAAACTCGGGCGACGTCCCTTACGACAGTCGCCATATAAGGTGAACTGGCTCACGAGCAGCACCGAGCCACCAACATCGGCCAGCGCGAGGTTCATCTTGCCGTCGGCATCTTCAAAGACTCGAAGCCCACTAATCTTCCCGGCCGTCCAGACAACGTCGTCCTGAGTATCTGTAGTAGACACTCCCAAAAGAACCAGTAAGCCTTTCTGGATTTGTCCGACGACCTGACCATCAACGGTCACTGACGCTTCGGAAACTCGTTGGATCACAGCACGCATTGTGGCAAGGTCCATGCATGGTCAAAGAAAGCGGTCAGCACGAAGTCCGTCGAGCGAGATCGATGGCGGCACGTCCGTCAGCAGGTCAGCCAGAATAGTTCCCGTCGCCGGCGACATCTGAAGCCCGGCTCGAAAATGACCGGTGCCAATAAACAGGTTCTCAAATTCCCCGATCTGCCCAAGCAAAGGCAACTCGTCGGGAGAATACGGTCTCAGGCCGGACCACATTCTGGCGATGTTCGCTCCCCGAAGCTCCGGAACGAGCGAGCAGGCAAAGTCCAGGAGCGATTTCACACCCTCCGCCGTGTTCGCTTTCTGATAACCAGCATCTTCTTCCGTCGAACCAATCAGGATCAGACCATCCGGCCGAGGAACCAGGTAACGTCGCCCAACCTCCAGCACACATCGAAAGGGCAGGCGTTCCATGTGGAGCTGAACAATTTGCCCTCGCACAGGCTTCACGGGAATCGTGAGACCAAGCTCAGCCAGCACAACGGATGACCAGGATCCCGCGGCGACACAGATTCGATCAAAGCCAAACACATCTGTCGCCGATCTCGCGGAGACGATTCGATGTCCATTGCAGACAAACGTCAGTGACGCCTGATGCTCAGCGAACGTTACACCCAGTCGAACGCATGCGGCTCGAAGAGCCTGCAGATGTCGAGGATTTCGAACCTGAGCGAACTGCGGCAACCAGATTCCCGACTGCCATTCGTCGGCAAGCCCGGGAACATGCTGAGTCAGTTGCCGCCGATCACCCCGAACCGCCTCAACGCCGTCAACCTCTGCACTGGCAAGCATGCTGTCACAGGAATGCTGCAAGTCCGGAAACTCGATGGCCCCGCAGACAACATAGCCATTGTCGATGCCACTCAGCTCACGAAGCCGTTGAACAAACTCGGGCCACAGGGAATGGCTGTAGGATCGAAGCCGCAACTCGGGTGACGCCGCCCGACAGTCAAAACCAGGCGGAAGCATTCCAGCTCCGGCCCAGGATGCTTCCTGACCGGTCGACGAAACGTCGGCCACCGTAACGGAAACACCGCGCTGTGCCAGAACGAAGGCCGTTGTCAGCCCGACAACGCCACCGCCACACACCAGAATCTCTGAGCGATATTGCGCCATTCGCGTCTGCTGTTCTTTCTGCTCCCGGCTTCACAAAACAGGGAGGGCGAGGCTCCCGCCAAGCCGCTGACCGGAACGCACAAGCCATCCGGTGCCGCAAAACCGGAGGGCTCGCGCCCTTCCGCTAATTGACACGTTCTACTTCGAACCGACGCAGTAGAGAGTTTCGCTGTACGCGTTGTCCGTCACTTTCGCCGTTCGGACAAACAGCTGCCCGTCGAGAGCAATCAGAGAAGCGAAGCCCGCATCTCCCAGCTGATTGCGGGAGATCAGTTCGTACTTCTCCGGATTGGCCTTAAAGACCCATGTTGTGCCATCTTCATTGGTCGCGTAGATCACGTCGCCAACCAGCAACGGTGACGCCGACACGGGGCCTCGAAGTCGCTGCTTCCACATTTCCTTGCCCGTCTTTGCGTCCCAGCAGTAGGCAATGCCTTCATCACTAAAGGCATAGACATAGCCTTTATGAACAAGCATAGACTGCTCATAACACTTCACGCCGTTCTTCCACGCAACTCCGGAACCATCAGCCTTCACAGCCACTGTCTCTTTGCCAGGATAACCGCCGCTGGCGAAGACGAGTCCATCTTCCCAGATGCATGTTCCGCAGGTTGCCATGGTCAGACACGGAGTGCTCCACAGCTGCTTTCCGTTTGTCGGATCGTATGACGCAATCATATTCGTGCCACTCAGGAACAGTTGTTCGCGACCATCAATACTGGCAACAATTGGCGATCCCCAGTTCAGCATCAGGGGACGTTCCTGTTCCCAGACTTGCTCACCATCGCTCAACCGGAACGCTTTCAGCCATGCAATCGTGTCGCAGTCCGCGGAAACGATCAGAGTATCCTTGTAGATCGTGGGCGAAGACGCATATCCATATTCGTAAACCTTCGGACGGAACGCTCCGGCATCGCGACGCCAGATGATCTTTCCTTCCAGATCCAGCGCGACGAGTTCGATCTTTTCATGATGACAGAAGCACGCATAGATCAGCTTGCCGTCCGTCGCAGGAGTCGACGACGCAAAGGTGTTCTTCGCATGAATCGGAGCGAAGCCTCCCTGACTGATCGGCGTCATCCAAAGCTGCTTGCCGGTGGCTCGATCAAAGGCCACAACACCCTGCGTCTGAGCTGTGTTGTCCGCAGTCAGCAGAACGATCACGTTGCCGGTGACGATCGGAGTCGAATGTCCTCGCCCAGGAACGGCCGCCTGCCAGACGATGTTCTTCGTGCTGCTCCATTCGGTTGGCACAGGCTGAGCATCCACTGCGTTGCTGCCGCTGGGGCCTCGCCACTGAGTCCAGTCGTCCGCGAGCAGGACCGAACTCATCAGGGTGATTGCCACGACACAAACAAAACGATGCACGAACTGCATAAGGATGCCTCAGACAACGAACAACACTGGCCTTCGCAACGATTGACCGAAGTGTCGTTTGCCTGAAACAGGCGTCAAGCGATTCTGCTGCCGCTTCAAAACGCGAAAGCCCGGTTCCTGGAACCGGGCTCACGAATCGTTCAAGAGCTGCTCAGCGGCTTTTCTGCCCTTGTTAGTAGGTGAACTGCAGACCCACATTGGCACCGTGGGCGATGATCTGACCGTGAGTATCCACGTCATAGACCTGGCCAGGCAGCGCACCTTTCAGAGCAGCGAACTGCTCAGGGCCCAGAGCCACGCCGTGGATCAGCAGCATCTCATAGCCGCCAATCAGACTCCAGTTTTCGCTCAGAGGAAAGTCCGACTGAACTCCGAGTGCTCCCGCGAACGCCAGTGAATCCTTGGAGTCCGAGAAGGTCCGACCATAGATCGACGTATCACCACCGACGCCTGGGTCGGTTCCGACGTAACGTTCGGTCACGCTTCCGCTGACGGAGTTATGGTAGATACCGGCTTTGATCACACCGTTCACGACCCAGCCTCGCCAGTACATGATCTCCGGCTGCGCCATGAATTGCACACCGTTCAGGTCGTTGGTCGTTCGGGCTTCCTGGATCATCTGCAGATTGTCAGGCAGGCCCGACGCATTGCCAATCTCATCTTCAAAGCCGTTCGGTGTTCCGCCCAGGAATGTCAGGCCACCAGCTCCGATCAGCGAAGCATGAGACAGTCCATTGTTAGGACCCGCCACATTCGCGGCACGGAAGACGCCATTGATCTCCGTCCCTGCCACTTCGTCGAGTGACAGATACCGGTAGCCAGCACCGAACTGTACGAAGGAATCCGGGTCTTCCGTCCACAGATTCAACTCAAAGCTGTGCAGAGTACTCTTGTAATAGACTTCGTAGGTTGGAAACGCGTCGGCCGGAAACGGAACGTTCGGCCCCAGTCCTTCGAACTCGTCAGCATCGCCGCCAAGCCCGCCACTGGCCGCACCATGAAGCCCCTGAAAACCGGTTGTCAGATTAATGAAGTTACTGCCGGCCCATGGATTACCGCCGTTGATACCTTCATCAAATGCCAGGCCGGAAGTCAGGCTTCCTGTTGTGTTGTAGTTCCATGTTCCAAAGTTGGCGAACACGCCTTCCACTCGAGCTCCGTTACTGCTGTATCCCAGCATGACTCGGAAGCCGGACTGATAGTCGAAGTTCGTATCACCGAATGTCAGGCGTCCGGTATTCGGTCCACCGATCACAGGGCCTGGATTGGTAATGTCAGCATCGCGAGTAAACAGCAGATACTCGACACTGCCCGTGAAGAATGAATCCGGCTCACACGGAGCATACATGCTGTCCTGTGCAAGACAGCGTGAGGCTGACAACGCGAAGAATGACGCGAGAGCCAGTGAGAACCAACGCTTCCGTGGCATGCCTAACATCCTGTTAAGTGCAACTTCCTGAGACTGCAGCAACGGACCGTCATGTCCGCCGAAGGCCATCGCCGCGAATGCGATGCAGCTCTGCGATTGTGTTCGCAATAGCCGCAAGGCGCCAGGCGCGCAACCCTTGTGCATCTTCAGTGTTTTCGAAAATGCAGCCTTGCAGACTCCATCGGAATTCTCTGACACCGGCTGCTTTTGCCTCTGACCCGATCAGACATCGTTTTTTTCGGCACAAAGGTAAGCCCACCCGACAGGGCAGGCAACGACCTGCGCGCGATCGCGAAGCCTCGCGAAACACCGGCAGATTTTGCTGGTTCAGAAATGAGTGTTCAGCTTCCAGTTTTCTGCTTCCAGTTTTCAGTGTTCAGTGACCAGTGTTCAGGCTGACGACTGAAAACTGAAAACTGTTTCGTTGTGTTGCCAAAAAGCAACACAACGAGCCAGGTGTTGCTTTTTGGCAACAAACCCCTGTGTTTTCCGGCAACATTCGTGTTGCCGCGCTGCCAACACTTGTGCTCTTCGATGCTCAAAGCGCCCCCTCGTGCAGCAGATTGGCGCACTTGCTACTTTTTGCCACAGAATTTTTCGACACCGTACTGCTGACTGGGCCAGGCTTCCGGACGTTCCGTCATTCCGTTTGTCCTGAGACCAGAATCCATGTCTTTGGCGCGTCCTGAAATTCGTCTGGCTTCAACGTTCATCAGCCGCTGTTCGTTTCCGTCGATCCGCGCGCTGGCTCTGGCCGCTGCGATGGTCACTTTGTCGGTCCCGGTCTTTGCCGGTGGCGGGCCAGCGAACCGTCCTCGAGTCATTGAAGTGTCAGACGGGGAAGAATCGTATTCCGGCAAACTGATCACAAAGACGTCCAACTCTGTCTGTCTCATGGATGAGTTCGGTGCGATCAGGCATCTGCCTTTGTCGTCGCTCAGGACATTTCGCGTCGTGGCTTCCGAATACAATGGAGCATCGACCAACGCGTTCCGCCAGAAGCTGCAGAAGGAGATTCCTTCCGGTTACGAAGTCGCAAGCTCGGCTCATTATGTCGTGGCCGGGACAAAGGGTCGCGCGGACGCCTATGCGGAGCTGTTCGAAGAGATCTACCAGCAGGTCGATACGTTTTACAGCGTTCGAGGCTTCGATACGACTCGGCCGGAAGTACCGCTCATTGCCATCGTGTTTGGAACTCAGGAGGAGTTTCAGAAGTACTGTGAGAAGGATGGCATGCTCTATTCCAAAGACCTGCGCGGTTATTACTCACTCAATACCAATCGAGTCGCATTGTATGACGATGCCACTCTGCTGAAACGTCCACGAACAGCGTCAGTGGAAGAGAGTGTCGTGGTCAGCGATCGAGTCGCTGGCAATCGCTCTGCCCTTTCGAAGGCACTGGCCTCTGTTTCCGGCCAGACAGCAGACACGATCATTCATGAGACAACGCATCAGGTCGGATTCAACATCGGCATTCATCGTCGCATCGGACAGACTCCGACCTGGGTCCTGGAAGGACTCGCCACAGTCCTGGAACCGCCAGGGCTTCGTTCGCGAGGCAAAGCTGGAAGCAAGTCCGGAAACAGTACGATCAATGCGGAGCGCCTGAACTGGTTCCATTCGGAGTATGAAGGTCGACGTCAGCCTGGCGATCTGGCAAAGCTGATCGCTTCCGACGACATGTTCAAGAATCAGACTCTGGACGCTTACAGTTTGTCCTGGGCGTTCACCTGGTTCATGACCGAGAACCCCGCTCGAGCTCGCAAGTTTGTCGACTATCTGCAGACGCTTTCCGAACGAGATCCTCTGCAGGATTACACCTCGGAGCAGCGTCTGAAGGACTTCCAGACCGCTTTCGGCGACATCGCGAAACTCGAAATCGAATTCCTGCGATCACTGGACCGCATCGAATCGAAGTAGCACAGACCGTTCGCTGATGGCCTGCTCGCCGACGAGTAACTCGCCAGAAGCCTCCCCCTTCTCGCCCTCCATGCTGGACGATCAGCAGCGACTGCTCTCGGCTGGCATCGCCGCTGTGGCCCATCGGTCGCCCAATCAACCAGACCACTCCCCTGCCCTGTCCTTCAAGGACTGCCCGGGGTAACCCCGGTTATTAGGGAACACAGCAGAACCTCAGACGCTGATGAGCTGACGGAAGAAAGCTGCTCGACGCCGGACAACTTTGCATCGGAATCGAGTGTTCGGCTGCTCGCCGTTTGCAATTGCACGGATTTTGCCGTTAGCATGCTCCTCCCCTGTCGGAACCGAGCCGGGAACTCTGTCCGAGCTCTCGGTAGCTGACAGCCATGGTGACCGTCGTCGCCTGAAAATGTCACTTTCCCACCCATTTTGACCTTCTGAGGTACTCAACCGATGACAGACACGAACGCACCGAGCGCACCAAACGCTCAGCGTCTCCTTTGGGCCGGCTTTATGGCCATTTTGGCCGCCGGTGTAGGCTTTTCCATTCGAGGCGGGATTCTTGGTCAGTGGGCGGAACAGTACGGTTTCACCATGACCGAGCTTGGCGGCATCACCGGTGGTGGTCTGACCGGCTTCGGGCTCATTATTCTGTTGAGTTCCTTCCTGGCCGATACTCTTGGCTACGGACGACTGATGGCTCTGGCGTTCCTGATGCACCTGATCTCGGCCGTGCTGACTCTGGCCGCAGGACCAGCGTTTGCTTCAGGTGGCAAGGAAGCTGCTTACCAGTGTTTGTTCTGGGGCATGTTCCTGTTTGCGATTGGAAACGGCATTGCGGAAGCCGTAGTGAATCCTCTGGTGGCCACACTGTTCCCGGAGAACAAGACTCACTATTTGAATATTCTGCACGCGGGCTGGCCAGGCGGACTGATTGTCGGCGGTCTTGCGTCTTACTTCATGAATCCAGACGGCGCCAAGGCTGTTTCATGGCAGATCCAGATCTCCCTGTTCATGGTTCCGGTCGTTCTCTACGGCATGATGCTGCTTGGTCAGAAGTTTCCAAAATCAGAAGCCAGCCAGGCTGGTGTCGACATGGGTGTGATGATCTCACAGCTGTTCGCCCCATTGATGATCGTACTGCTGATCATCCACGCGATGGTCGGTTATGTGGAACTCGGAACCGACTCATGGATTTCCAAGATCACGGGATCCATCATGGCGTCTCCTCAGAAGGGTCTGCTGCTGTTCGTTTACACGTCAGCCCTGATGTTTGCTCTGCGATTCTTTGCCGGCCCGATCGTGCATCGTATTTCGCCGCTGGGTCTGCTGTTCATCAGTGGTATCCTTGGCTTCGTGGGTCTGAACCTGCTGGGAACGGCAACGTCAGCCATGCTGTGCGTTGTTGCAGCAACCGTTTACGCTGCCGGCAAGACCTTCCTGTGGCCAACGATGCTGGCGGTCGTGTCTGAGCAGTTCCCCAAGGGTGGTGCCATCACGATTGGTGCGATTGGTGGCGTCGGCATGCTGTCCGCCGGTCTGCTCGGTGGTCCGGGCATTGGGTTCAAGCAGGACTACAACGCCTCTCACAAGCTGCAGGCTGAAAACGTTGAAGTCTATGAGCGGTACAAGGCTCCGAAAGACAGCTCTTTCATGGGCTTCAAAGTTGCGGGGCTCGACGGTCAGAAGGTCGCCGTACTTGACGACAACGGCAAGGAACTGGCTCGCGCCGGCGAACTGCTGAAGAAGGAAAACAAGACCGACGAAAACCAGGAAGCTCTGGCCACATGGTGGGCGGATGCCTCCAAGACGGCCGAAGCTGACAAGAAGCTGGTTACGGAAGCCAATCTTCATGGCGGGCGAACAGCACTGAAGCTGACCTCGTTCGTTCCTCTGACGATGGCTGTGCTGTACCTGCTGCTGATTCTGTACTTCAAAGCCAGGGGCGGTTACAAAGCTGTGCACGTCGAAGGTGCACCTTCAGGCCACTGATCGTCAGAGCCCTGTCTGAAGCGCGGTTCAAAACGAAAGCCCGGTCGATTCTTCGACCGGGCTTTTCTATTGTCGAGTGGCTGTCTTCAGCGATCTTGTCACTGAAAGGCAGTGCCGCTACTGAAATGATGTGCCATCCACCTGATCGGCTCGAAGAGCACTTCGAATCGCGGTGAATTCCAGCGGCTTTGCCTTGAACTTGTCGCGGTTGTCAGCAGTGGTAAACAGATAGAGCCGGTTATCGAAGAAGGCTCCAAATCGAATGCTGCCGGCGATGGCTTTCTGATCTTTCGTCAGAATCACCGGATCACAACCAAGGTCCTGAGGAGCATACACGGCAGGATTTTTCAGGAAGGTGTCTCGATCCGATTCTGATGAGAACAGATAGCGAATGCCTCGAAAGTCCGCCGTAATCTTTTCCTTGCCGGGAATCCATTCGCGCTTGTCATGCAGTCGAACCGGACAGAAACCATCCAGGCCAACCAGAGGAGGATCGATGGACGCTTCGGACGAATCAGATTTGGTGACATCCGTTTTCTCAGGATGATCAATCACGGGGTCTTTCTTGTTCGTATCTACCGGTTTCGGAACATGAATCCGGCTGGCTCGTTCGGCTGTCTCTTTCAGGAGATTCAGGTACGAGTTCCTGTTCATGTAGCCGATGTTCAGGGTTTCCACTTTGCCGTCAGCAAAAACGACGACGTCTCGAGGAACCGTTTCCGCACCGTACTTCGCAGCCAGCTCCGGATCGTGAGTCGTGTCGACTTTAATGGACGCCAGACCGCTGCGAAGAGCCTTCTGGACTTCCGCGTCGGAGAAGACATTGGCATCCATCTGTTTGCAAGGACCGCAGTACCATGCATGAAAGTGGATCAGTATCGCGCCGCCATCATTTTCAACGACGTCTTTCGCTTCCGTGTAGGACTGCAGCCAGCCTTCCTCTCCGGCAAAACTCGTCGACGATACAGCCAGCGCCAAAGCAAAAATGAACGCTCGCATGAAAACCCTCATGGAAGACAGCGGCAGAGGAAGTCGAGGCATGTCTGCGCTTCGGCGGGGCTATGGAATTCAGCATGCTGTGAGCACGCACACAGGTCCTGATCTGGACTGCAAAATCCATGGCCCTGCAGCGAAGGAATCTGGTTGGTTGACTGAGTCTCGCGCAGGAAGATCCGATGATCTGCAGGTTCGTATCGGCAGAAGTCGCCACCTGACCGGGCAATCGCATTCCCAGCTTCCGACATTCCGCGCGTCTGCCGCCGAAAAAGCTCAACAGACCGGTTGAATCTGAATCGAGGACTTTTCCGACAGCGCCGGTTATGCGGAACCTCGCAACATCCCCCTGCCCCGCCCTGCCCCCGAAAACCGAACACCGAACACTCACCGCCACGCCTTGTAGTTGTTCAGTTCATTGATGTTCGACGCGCACAGGTAACCCATAAAGATCATTTCGAACCGTGGGCTGGGTTGCAGCATGTAGAGAATCCTGGCGTCCTGAGCAGGCAACCAGGAGAACATCCATGGCGGAAAGAACATGCGATCCTGATTCATGCACAAAGCAGCCCAGACAGCAATGGCGCCGGAGACTGCGATGGAAATCTTGTAAATCAGTTCCTGATTCTGTCGTCCCGGCGAACCATACTGGCGCACCAGAGCCCCCATGATCTGTCCGCCATCCAGAGGCAGGCAGGGAATCAGGTTCAGGAGATTTACGATGATTCCCGAGAACGTCATCATGAACAGGAAGTAGCGGATCTGCGGAAACTGGTTCAGAAAATTGCCCGGGAGAAATCGAAACAGCAGGTAGCAAAACGTGCCCAGAATCAAGCCAGCCGCCGGCCCTGCCGCGGAAACAATGATCCTCCGCCAGAACGGAAAGTGGCTGGACGTCGCGTAGCCGCAAAAGAAGTACAGCACAATCTCGGACGGATAACCGTACCGACGAATAAACCAGGCATGCCCCAGTTCATGAACCAGCACCGACAGGAAGATGCACAGAATTCCAATCGCCGTCAGATCAAAGTTCTCGCCGGCCCAGACCATCCACGCGGACGACAGCCAGAACATTGGATGGACTCGTACCGGGATCCCGAACAGATAAAACCGCAGGTCAAATTCGGTTTCTCCGGCTAATCCGAACATCGATCATCTCCGTTGTCGTCTCGCTCTGGGGGACTCTGAGTCACTGGCTGGGAGGGGACAATATCGTTTTTTCCACGTTTTTGTACTGCTGTCGGTCAGACATGCTGTTTCCGGGCGTTTGCGGATTCCGGTAGACCTGCTGTTCGGCAAACTCACAGCATGGACACGGGCCTCCCTGAAACAGATCCTGCGTCAGAATCCACTTTGAGCTATCCTTCGGCTGGAATCGTCCGTTTCGAGTTCGTGGTCAGGACCTGAACCTTGGGCAGTCTCTTTCGAATCCTGATGGACCTGCCCGTACTCCGGTCAGCACTCAAACCGATCTCACGGTTGATTGTCGGGCTGATCGCCATTCCTGTCTTTCGCTTTTTCATGCGACGAGTCTTTCGCCTCCAGGATCTGGATGACGAACTCGAAAAAGACCTGGAAGAGTGGTTTCGAGGTGCCCTGCTCCTCCTGGCAGCCACAGCCAATATGGAACACCTCCTGTTCGGCTGGCTCCAGAAGGTCGACTGGCTGGACCGGGCCGACTGGCTGACCATGGGGCTGCGTCTTCTGCTGGCCATCGGCGTGATTGAAGCGATGCCGGATCAGGATCTGTTTGCCGTTCTTCATCCAGGTCCGCCAAAGATGGAAAAGGGAAAGAACATCTTTAAGCAGCTGTGGCAAAAGCGCTGGGCCGTGATGAAAGGCCATCTGTGCCGACATATCAATCGCTCGTCACCGGTTCTTGCTATGATGTGCGCGATCGTTGGATCGCCACTGCCGCACTCGGTGAACTTCGAAGAAGATGCAGCTCGCCACCAGATCGTCGCCTGCTGGGCGTGCTCCAATCACTTGAGTTCACATTGCCCGGTGACATCTGTCATCTCCGAGGAAGCACTGCGAATCATCACTCCGGAGGTCACTCGCGAACACGACCGATACAATGAATATCGACGACATCGAGAACGCTGGCTGGTCGGCTGGGTCTGTTACCTGATGGCCATCACTCAGTACCTCATTATCGGCCTGGTGACATCGCGTGACCGAGCCATGGATGTCCTGAGCGAATTCGACCGGGCTGTGGCGGCACGACGAGAAGAGCTGATTCAGGAGTTTCAGCTGGAAGGAAGCCTGCCCGACGACATCAAGAAGCCGCCAGAATCAACACCCTGAATTAACAGACGCCAGTTGCCCTCATTCGTCCCTCCAGTCCTTTCCGGCCCTTCCGTCCCTCCAAACAATCCCAAAAAGTGTTCACCTGTGCGCTTAATCTAAGCCACGGCACGCGCAACTGAGGAACTTGAGAGGAAATTCAAGCCGGGACTGTCAAAACGCCGACTTTGAGGGCTCAGCGTGTTCTGGAGTCAACTTTGGTCCCGGCGATGGTGAGAATTGCCGGCCTGGGCGGGCAGGTGGTGGCTTTTGAGGACTGGAACACCTGGGAAACGTGTTCCGGAGCCTTGATTTGCGGCCGGAATGTTGTCATTCTGCCCCGCTTCAAATTTCGGCCATCCTGATTTTGGGGCGGTGCGAAGACGGAAAAACAGTGAATTTGAGTGTTGGAGTGGATCATGCACATTCGCAAGGGTGACGTCGTTGAAGTCGTGGCAGGAGACGAAGCGGGTTCTCGCGGCACCGTGCTGTCCGTCGATCGCAAGAACGGCAAAGTGGTAGTTGAAGGGGTCAACAAGGTTTACAAGCACGTGAAGCGAGGACATCCAAAGAGTCCTCAGGGTGGCCGTCTCCATACGGAACTGCCGCTGGACGCTTCCAACGTCATGCTGATCGATCCTCAGACCAACAAGCCGACTCGCGTAGGCGTCAAAGTCAACGCTGACGGCAGCAAGGAACTGGTCGCCAAGAAGAGCGGCACGACTCTGCGTCGCCTGTCGCCAGCCAGGAAGTAATCGGTCAGCCGACCGGAAGACAAACGAAGGGCTGAGGAGATTCCTCAGCCCTTTTTGCTGCGCGAGGGATGAGTCGAATTCCGATGCCTCTGGTGGTTCTTTCGTCCGAAAAACGGGCTGTGGCGAATTACAAACGACTGGGGCAGTCGTTCCACACTGATGTTGTTGAAAATCGCGGAAACTGCTAGGTTCCGGAGGCCCATGGAGGGCGTTTTCCCTTTCCCCAGCCTCTTGTCACGGAAGACAATCTGCGATGCCCGTGCCGAATCACATCGGTGACATCCGTGTGAAGATGCTGTCCAAGGGAGGCGCGAACTTTCCGATGGACCGAGTGCTCGGTCGTTTCCCGAACAAAGATGGTGTCTGGGGACGCTGTCGTTTTCTGTACGACCTTGAAGCGCGCGATTACGACTGGCTGGTCGTCTACGATGATCTGACCTGTCGGCCAGGAGAACGCACATCGACACGCGTTGAAGAGCTGGCCTGTTCTTCCAAACACACAATGCTGGTCACTTCCGAACCGTCCAGCGTCAAGATCTACGCACCTTCATTCACGTCGCAGTTTGAGACCGTGCTCACAAGCCAGGAACCATGGGCACTGCAGCACCGCAATGCTGTGTATTCTCAATGCGGTCTTGTCTGGTTCTACAGCTGCGATTACGCCAGCGTGCGAGACAATCCGCCGCTTCAGAAGATCGGGGATCTGGCCACAGTCTGCAGCAGCAAACAGCAACGACATACGCTGCATCATTTGAGATACACGTTTACTCAGCGACTTCGCGACGCCATGCCGGAGATGGACGTCTTCGGTCGCGGAGTTCGGCCGATCGAGGACAAACGCGAAGCACTGGATCCGTATCGTTATCACCTCGCGATTGAGAACCACGTGTGTCCTCATCACTGGACGGAAAAACTTGCGGACTCGTTTCTGGGACTGACCGTTCCGTTCTATTACGGATGTCCGAACGTATTCGACTATTTCCCGGAAGGCTCCGTTGTCCCGATCGACATCCGTGATTTTGAAGGCTCGGTCGAAACGATCCGCAAGACGATTCAGGACAAGCACTGGGAAAAAAACTTCACCGCCGTGCAGGAAGCTCGCCGGCGAGTCATGGAAGAGTATCACCTGTTCGCCGTCGTGGAGCGAATGATCCTCGAACGCCACGACCCGACGCGGACAGATCATGGTGCACTGGTCAGAAGTCGCAAAGCAGCACGCGATCAGAATCTGCTGACGTTTGTCTCGCACGGACTTCAGTTTGTGCGAACTCGGCTGTGGCACACATTTCACTGAACAACGGATTGACGAGTAACGACGGAATACTGAGCCATGCCATTTGAACAGGAAAACACCGCCCTGCCCTATTCCGGGATTCGCATTGTCCATGCGGCCAGCTTTCAGGCTGACAAGGACGGAGCGGCCTTCTTCAACTGTGACCTGAAATTTCATCAGGGCATGGTTCAGGCAGGCTGCCACGTTTATCCGTTCAGCATCAACGACCGAGCCCGACAGCTGACGTGGACAAATTCGAAGTACTGGGGCATGGGGCGAGCCAACACGGCGCTGATCAAAACGTGCCAGAATATCCAGCCCGACGCATTGATTCTGGGCCACGGCCAGCACATCACTGTGGAAACTCTGGAGGCCATACGAGACAAGGTTCCGGGCATCCGAATGGGCTACTGGTACATTGATCCGCTCTGGGACCCAAAGCCCATCGAGCATCTGAATCGCCGCGCCCATTTGTTTGATGCGGTCTGCTGCACAACGGGTGGTGAACTGGTCCGGCAATTTGTTCGCCACAATACCGCAGCAGCCTTCATTCCCAATCCGGTCGATGCCGGAGTCGAACGGATGCGAGCCTTCGAGATTCAAAACACGCCACACGATCTTGTGTATTTTGGCCGCGACAAACACGCCTCACATCGCGGACAGTTTCTGGCAAGGCTGCGGGAAGCGATGCCGGAAGTGAAGTGTGACTTCTTCGGCTGTCTTGGCGAACGGCTTGTCTTCGGCGCAGAAAAAGATGCGATCCTGGCCCGTAGCCGCATGGGACTGAATCTCAGCCGTCGAACAGACGTCTTCCTGTATTCCTCAGACCGGTTTTCCCAGCTGATTGGCAACGGTATCCTGGCACTCGTTCAGCGAGGAGCTGGATTCGAGGAACTGTTCAGTGAAGACGAACTGGGGTTCTATTCCGACTTCGATGATCTCGTGAACGTGATTCGCAGATTTCGCAAGGACGACGAACTTCGCTGCCACGTCGCCAGGAATGGCTGGAAAAAGGCTCACGGCGTCTACTCGTCACGCCAGTGTGCCGAGTTTCTGCTGAATCTGACGTTCCGCAGACCGGAAGCACTGATGACACCGTGGTCGAAGCACATCTATTGGGATTCAGCAGATTCCACGCGTATTTCGGCATCAACTGCTACTGTTGCTTCTCAGGGACCGCCAACCAGAAAAGCCGCCTGACGGATGACTCCACTTTGAGGACTGGGATTGCCCGGAACTCGATTTGTCTGTTACAACCGCGGGACGAAATCAAGACAAATCGCGGCCATTCGACTGAGTTCGTTATTGGCGGTGATTACGTACCGACGACATTTGAAAGCATGGGCAAAGGATTGCCATGAGTCTTCTTTCTCTGGCTGCAGATCAGTTTCGACGTTCACCACTCTATCGGATGCTGCGAGCCAGTCGCCATCGCGCGGAGTTTCGCAAGTGGGATCGAAGCGGCCGCACGAGTCCTCCGCCACATTTGGTCAAGCAGAAGCTGATTCGCCGCTATGCCGCTCGATTTCAGTGCTCAACACTGGTCGAAACAGGCACCTATCGCGGCGACATGATGCTGGCAATGCTGAATGATTTCCGCACCCTGTATTCCATCGAACTGCATCCCAAACTGCATGCTCGAGCCAGGCGTCTGTTCCAGAATGAACCTCGAGTCCACCTGCTTCAGGGTGACAGCGGCCAGCGCATTGCCGATGTGCTGAAGGACCTGAATGAGCCGGCAGTGTTCTGGCTCGATGGTCACTATTCCGCTGGCGAAACCGCCAAAGCCGATCTCGAAACACCAATCATCGCGGAACTGGATCAGGTCCTGAAGCACAAGGTCCGCGACCATGTCATCCTGATTGATGATGCTCGCCTGTTCGTCGGAAAGAACGATTACCCGACAATCGATTTCGTCAAAGCACGACTCGAAAAATACGGCCAGTTCCAGGTCGATGTGGAAGACGACGTCATCGCGATCGTCCGCAAAGCCGCCTAGCAGAGACTCATGGCCGGATGAACTGGCGGCTTGAATCACAGAGCCTGTTCAGAGTCGCGAGCATGGCAGCCGACTGCTTCGCGCCGGAGCGCAGGTTCCTGCTCATTGATTCCTGGTCATCGGCGATTGTGACCATGATCATGCCTCGTTATCTCGGCACTGTGGTCATCCGGATATTGTCCATATCCAGCTGTCCCATAGCGCCGTTCAGACCAATGCGAATGATGACTTCACGAGCGTTCGGCGGAACTTCGACCGTGGATCGGACATCCTGCCAGCCCAGAGTGCCTCGCCATTTTCCCAGCACGGTTGTTCCAATTTCACGGCGGATGTTGTCATAGAAGTGCAGAACAACACCCGCCTGATCACCGGGTTCCGTTCCGGGTGTGATTCCTTTGCTTCGGAACCAGTAACGCAGTTGAATGGCCGCAATGGATTTGCCGTCGATCGCCATTCCCTGGAGCGCCTGTGATGTGGTCCCGGACGTTTTGTTTTCGAACCGCAGGCAGATGTCTCCATCCATAGGCTCTTCTTTGCACAGTGACGTTTGTCGCTGGTAATGCCATCCATCGGCTTTGCCGTCTTCGTTTTCATCTTCCTCAAACGAACCGTTGACCAGCTGTGGGAGTTTCGGGTTCGGCTGCACTCGCCGCTGTTCTTCGGAAGCGCCAGTCATCGGAACGAACAGCGTCGGAATCAGCCGTTCGTCTTCCAACTTCCCATCAACCTTGCGCAGGAGGTGGAACGACTGCTGGTAGCGTTCTCCGACGGGAATGATCATTCGCCCGCCTTCCTTGAGCTGTTCGATCAGCGGAGCAGGAACGTCTTCGGGCGAACAGGTAACAATGATCTTGTCGAAAGGTGCATGTTCAGGCCAGCCTTTGTAACCGTCGCCTTCCATCACGTGCACATTGTTGTATTTGAGGTCTTTGAGTCGTCGCGTCGCCGACTTTGCGAGCGCCGGGACGATCTCGATGGAGTAAACCTCTTTGACGATTTCGGCCAGGACGGCTGCCTGGTATCCGCTGCCCGTTCCGATCTCCAGAACTTTGTCTTCTGGCTGCGGATCGAGCGATTCCGTCATATAGGCGACAATGTAAGGGGGCGAAATCGTCTGCTGGTTACCGATCGCAAGTCCCACATCGTCATAAGCTCTGGCACGTTCAGCACCGGGCACAAACTCATGTCGCGGAACTCGTCGCATGGCGTTCAGCACTTTGGAATTGGAGACACCTTCCGATTCCAGACAGTTGCGAACCATGGCTTCCCGCAGTACCTCCCATTTCTGCTGTTGAGCCTCTGCCGAATGGATGGTCACACTGAACAGCATCGTCGCCATGCAGACACGGAAGACGCAGGACAGTGATGGACGAAGATTCATGATGGCACCGTGAGGGGTTGTCGCTGACAGAAAACGTCGATTCGCTGTTATGGCCAATTCCGGGAAAAACTGGAAGCCAGTTCGGATTCTGGCCGAGTCTTTGTGGATCAGAGTATCCCTTTTCCTTACCGTCTCAATCAAGAGGGCCTCGCTCTCTGACGCTGATCAGCCCCACCGGGACCTTGTTCAAGTGCATGTGACGATCATGCCATTGAGTCAGGACGGATCAGCGAGTATACCCCGCCTGAAGTCTGTGAATGTCTCTGGCATGCCCATCCGGCCAAAACGGTCATTCATGGATCCCTCAATGTCCACCTGTCAGAATTTCCTGCCAAAAAACGAATCCTTGTTCGACACTTCTGCATGCAATATTCAAATCTTCAGTCGTTCATAGCAGAGACATTCCTGCGATAATGACAGACGATAAAGCATGATGTTTTGTCGCAGGGAATCCTGAACGGTCAGGACTCCGACAGTTTCACGGAGATAACGCGGAATGAGCGAACGAATATCCATCTTTCGTGACACTCGCCACCTGCAGATTCTGATCGTGCTGATTGCAGCCGCCGGAGCCGGGGCGTTTTACGTTCGAGGACTTCTGGTTCCGCCGGACTGGGGCCAATCAGGTCCGTACCGGGAATCGGCCCTGGCTCAGATTGCCTCGGATCCTCACATCCTGACGGCAGACAACAAGTGCCTGGCATGTCACCAAAGCGTTCATGAGGAACGTAAGGATTCCCCACACGTCGCCGTTCGCTGCATGCATTGCCACGGAAATGGCCACGAACATATGAAGGTGGCCGAAAAAGGCGATTACAAGAAGCCCGAAACTCCTGCGGCCTGGGACAACAAGTTTCCCAGCAAAGTCGATTTGTTTGTCACCAAAGACCGAGCGATCTGCCTGTCATGTCACCTGAAGGTGATGGGCATGCCAGAGTCATTCAAAAGTATCGATGTGGCAAAGCACCTCGAAGAACAGGGTGCCGAGAATATTGACCATCCGGAAGTGTGCTTCGAATGCCATACGGGGCACAGTCCGGGAATCGAATGATGCTCTTGCTTTGATGGCCTGACGTTCTTGCCATCGATGATCCTGAACCGTCAACGCAAAGTGAATTCAGCGACCTGCAAAGTTATTCGGGCCGAGACCAATCGGAGTATCCACGATGAATTCTCTTTTGAACATTCTTGGGCAGTCAAAAACTGAAGGCTGCGGCTCCTGCGGAAGCGGTGGCGGCTGCTGCCAGTCCTCGGGGCAGGCATCCACCAGCCATGGGCATGGACATCATGCACACGGTCACCACGGCGGATGCTGCTCACAGTCGGCCACATCGCCTCGCCCTGATGAAACGCGACGCGGCTTCATGGAGCGGGCTACGACCCTGGTGCTGGGCTCCTTCACGCTGACTCTGCTTCCCTTGATGAGCGGCGATGAGAAAAAGGAAGAGCCTTCGAGCACACCGGCAACTCCGCCGGAGAAGGCCGCGACTCCTCCCGATCCGGCAAAGGCAGCGACGGGAGTTTTGTATGGCTTCCTGATAGACACTGATAAGTGTACGGGAGCCGGCAAGTGTCTGACGGCATGTCGCGAAGAAAATCGAGTTCCCGAAGGATACTCACGAACCTGGGTGGAACGATACACGCACTTCCGTGATGGGCGAGTCCAGGTGGATCTGGTTCCGGAAACCGGATTCCACGGCTCTACGGTTCCTCAGTATGACCCGGCAGAAGTGGCAAAGAGTTACTTTGTCCCGAAGCTGTGTAATCAGTGCGTCGATGCCCCATGTAACCAGGTTTGCCCGGTGCATGCGTCGATTACATCGCCGGAAGGAGTCGAACTGGTCGACCCGGATCGATGCATCGGCTGTGGATACTGCGTTCAGGCATGTCCGTATGGCATGCGATTCATGAATCCGGAAACGAACAACGCAGACAAATGCACCTGGTGCTATCACCGCATCACAAAGAACGAACAGCCGGCCTGTGTGGAAGCCTGCCCGACGGGAGCCCGAGTCTTCGGACGCCTTGATGATCCCGAAAGCGAACTCAGCAAGCGTCTGGCCTCCATTCGTACTCAGGTGCTGAAGGAACATCTTGGAACAAATCCCAAGCTGTTCTACACCAGCCTGTCTGATGAGGTGATCTGATGGAATCGCAATTCGTCTATCCGAACGACTGGCATGTGGCATGGAGCATCATGATTGTGCTCTATCCGTACATTACCGGTCTCGTCGCCGGCGCGTTCGTCGTGTCTGCGCTGTACCACGTCTTTCATGATAACAGTCTGAAGCCGGTGTCTCGCCTGGCCATGGTCACTGCCCTGTGCTTCTGTTCGTGTGCGACTTTGCCACTGTTGCTTCACCTGCACCAGCCGACTCGCGCGTTCAACATTATGATTACCCCCAGCGCGACGTCGGCCATGGCTGGCTTCGGCTTCATCTACAATCTGTACATGCTGTTGCTGGTCGTCGAGGTATGGCTGATCTTTCGCCCCGAACTTGTCGCGACGGCTCAGACGGCGACGGGGATCAAGGGCCTTGTGGCGAAAGTGCTTTCTCTGGGGATCAAAGAGATTACCCCCGGTGCTCGCGCTGTGGACAACTGGGTCATTCGCGCCCTGGCGATCATCGGGATTCCCGCCGCATGCGTGCTGCATGGTTATGTCGGCTTTCTGTTTGGCGGGATCAAAGCCAATCCCTGGTGGTCAACGGCCATGATGCCGGTCATCTTTCTCGTGTCAGCAGTCGTGTCCGGTATTGCGGCTCTGCTGCTGTTCTACATGATCACGGGACGAGGGCATTCGACCGAAGAACGCTCAGAATGTGTTTACTCTCTGACGCGATACCTTTGGATCTCTCTGGTCGCCGCCTTTGCGCTGGAGATGCTGGAACTTCTTCACATGGCCTATGAAGGCAGCTCCGACTGGCACGTGATCTGGCACATGCTGACTCACCCGCTGCGAATTTCCTACGGCGTTCTGCAGGTGCTTGTCGGTTCGATCGTGCCCCTGCTGCTGCTTCCTCTGGCATTGCTGATGAAACGATGGCCGCGAATGATGATGGCGGTCAGCTCGCTGGCCAGCCTGCTGGTGCTGGTACAGGTTTTCGCAATGCGATGGAATGTAGTCATCGGTGGCCAGCTGTTTTCGAAAAGCCACCGCGGATTCGTTACTTATCCTCTGGAACCCATGGGCCGCGAAGGCCTGATTGCAGCAATCGTAGTGCTGGTCCTGCCCGTCGTGCTGCTGCTTGTGGCTTCAAAAGTTCTGCCGGTCTATGAAGAGAAAACCGCTCACTGAATCTCGCACCAGGCGACTGCACAGTGACCAAATGACGCGGGCGTTTCGCTGCATCAGCGAAACGCCCGTTTTGTTGATCAGACCAGCCTGTTTCGAAGTTCTGTAAATCGCTGCGGTGGGGACTACTTTGCATCCTTGCCGGGTTCTGGTTCTGCCTTTTCCGGGTCGGCTTTGCTCGGTGCCGCTTCTGCCGGAGCAGCTTCCTTTGTTCCACCTGATGGCTCGCTCGGGCTCTCAGCCTTGATGGGTTCGACAGATCCGCTGCCTGCAATCGCCTTCTTGATTTCCGGGTTACCGGCGTACTGAACTTCACCACTTCCCGCGATATTAAGTGACAGCGCGGTGCTGGCATTCACCTTTGAAGATCCGGAACCGGCAATTCGTACTTCCACGTCTTCTGCCGGCACTGCAACGGAATCCCAGTCCCCGCTGCCGCTTGTGACCAGCAAAAGCTTCTTGCAGGTTCCCGTCAGCACCACGGAACCAGCCCCGGCAATGGAGCCATCAAAGGACTCAGCGGCCAGCCCGACAGAGAGGTCTCCTGAACCAGCGATGGAAAGGGCTGTTTTTGAGCCAGCAAGTTCTTCAATGGAACCTTCAACCGCTCCCGCCGTTTCGACTGATGAGAGCGTCGGGGTCACAATCGTCAGAGTCGTTTCTGAGTGCGGAGCAATGTTCTTTTCGGACCGGACCACCAGAACTCCGTCCTTAATCTCGGTCTTCACCAGGCTCTGAAGGTTGTCATCTATCGCCAGCTCAATCGAAGGCTCCGTGCCTTTCTTTACGACAAGGCGAGTCGGTATCGCCACTTCCAGTTTTGTGAACTCGCCTGCTTTGCGAGTCTCCGTGACCAGCTTTCCGGAACCCGGAATGGCAGGCTCCATCGCAATGCAGCCAGTCAGAATCAAGGAGAGCATCAGGAGTGCACAGGAACGAAACATCGAATACCTCACGCAGCACGAGAATGCGGCCATAAACCGCCTGGGAGATGTCTGACAGCAATACCGCTTCCTTCGGGACCGCAGCGAGCCGGATCTTCCACAAACCATTGGGGATCACGTCCGACCGCGATCGTGGGACAGGAGCGTGTTTCGCTGCCAGACAGACAATCCTGGCGGAAACCTCCAGGAATTCAACAGCGTTCGCTATTGCGGGTGTGGTTCGTCACCCCGGTGAGTCAGCAGCGTCGCACGCAGACGGCTGAGTGGCTGATATTCGCTGGAAAGCTCGCCCGTTGGCTGGTCGCATCGAAGCAGAACGTAACTTCCGGATCGAAAGACGGGCGTCTGATTCCACGGGAAAGGCAATGTCGGGGCACTCGCCGAAATCTCGTCTGGCAACAGGCGCCCATCCGAAGGTGTCTCTTCCCAGCCATCCTCCTGCAGGTCGGCCAACACGTAGTCAACACCGGCAATCTGGACGGCCTTCAGCATCTCCTGACGTCTGGCCGGAAAACACCGCGCCAGCGCATCGAGATACACAAACCGCGTCGGCGGCATCTGATGTAGCCCTGGATAAACGTGGATCAGATTGCCACTATAGGCCATCAGACGCTGAGGCCTCAGGCGAGAATGCTGCAGGTGCTCCATCATCCTCGACAGTTCTGCCCAGCGAGGAAACGGAGTTTGCGAAATCGCATCACGAGTCACATCGTCGATGCGGCCCGATGACAAGGCCAAGACACACGATCTCCATGTCTGAATTCTCTCCTTCTGCATCAGCGAAGATCCAGGGACCGCAATCACCAGCCAGCAAAGCACGGCACCACTGACCAGACAGGCGGGGCGAGCACAGAGTCTGCCCGCCGAAATGCGAATTCCTGCAGCGACTGGAATCAAGGCCTGAAGACTGACACTGATCGCCAGAATCATCGCCGGCACGTAGACGTAATCGAACAACTGCTGAAACAGAAGACACTGGATCATCCAGCCGGCATACACCGAACGCAGCAAGACGACCTGTGGCGATGCTGACGGTGCCTCACTGACGGTTTTCCCAGACAGCTTTCGCCCCCACAGAATTCCCGTGCGAATGAACATCGTCACACAAAGCGACGCCGCGGGAAGATGCAGCACAATCCATGGAGAAAACCTCTGAACATGCGCCAGCAGGCGGTCCACCGTCCAGCGACTGCGACCGGACTGATAGTAGTCTCCATTCCATTCAAACATCATCGTCGTAAAAGCACTCCAGCATCCATTCTGCATCATCCAGAGGATACCCGCTGCGCCTGTCGCAATTCCGCCAAGCAGTACGAGTACAGTCTCAAGCAGCCACAGGCGAACACTCCCTGTCTTCTTCAGAGAAACCAAAATGACGATGAGCGCTGGAACGGCAACAAAAGGCTTCAGCCAGAATGCGCTCGCCCAGAAAACACCCTCGCCAAAAGCGTTCATGATCCTGGCGAATGTCGACATGCCTCGAAACTCGGTTCTTGCCAGTCGCAGCAGCACCGCAACCAGACAAGGCAGCAGCATCCAGGTATCTCGCTGACAATGGCACCATTCCGAGGTGCTGAGATAGAACGACCCGATCAGCAGCACAAGGGAATACCTGAGCACACGGCGTCCGGAGTCTTCCTCAAGTTCGGCCAGCCACGAAGACGAGCAGGGAACAATAATGTGGCTGAGTATCAGCGAGATCCCCGCGACAACTCCAAGGTCAAAGATTCGAAGAACCAGCGGCGACCAGCCAAACAGAAAACGGAGCCCGGCATGAACCCAGACGACTCCGGGAAGATTGGGCTCCACGATGTCGCGATACAGAACGCCGTCCTCAAGCATCAGCCGAGCCTGGAGATCGTACAGCACCGTGTCCGGCGTCAGTGTCAGCTGCAGAAACAGCGGAACCTGGCTGATCACCAGTAGCAGAAGAAGAAACTGAAAGATGCGAATGCGCTGCATGAACCAGCCTGGTCAGTCGATGGATGTCCATTGATCCATCAGCGAAGGGGAAATGTCAGACCTTGACGGAAGCCTAGTTCACAGAAAACAGGCAGACTTTAGCGACCGCGTCAGATCCACGAATTGACGGCAAATCCGGGGCAGGTTTCGAAATCCTCGACGGGTTGGCCATCCTGCAGACGGCAGAATCGTTACAATCCCAAATGGAAACTCTTGCCGACGTCATCGGTGTTCGACAAACTCTTTGTGCCTTCGGACTCGTTGTCGCACAGCCAACCTGTGATTGCCGGTCGAAGACTGGCAAACTCATGCCTTTGACAGTCCGTAAGACTCCCGATCCACCCCTGCACTCCACACATACAAACGGATTCAATGCCATGCTTCGAATTCGACCTCTGACGATGCTGTTCGTGTTGTCCTTTACACTGCTGTCCGGAAACACGATGGCTCAACAAAAAGGAGCCGGCGCTGCACAGAAGCAGGACGCCAAGAAAACCGGCGACAAAAGCACAACAACGACGGACCCCAAGAAAGCGGCCACAACCAATTCATCGAAAGACGGTGTGCACGAATTAACGCTGACCGCCGGAGATGGCTGGCAGCTTGCTGCAACTTACTTCGAATCCACCAGCGGCGGCAAGGAGTCTCCCTGCGTCATCCTGTTGACCAGCACCGAAGGCTCGGACAAGAAGGATGCTCGGAACCGACGCGTCTGGCAGCCGACAGCAACCGCTCTGCAAAAGGCAGGTTTCGCGGTGATCGCGGTCGACCTTCGCAAACATGGCGACAGCATACCGACTCTGCCAAACGGAGAAGCGGCAGCACTCAAGATGGGCAATGCAGATTATCCTCTCATGGCCACTGCCGACCTGGAAGCAGTAAAGGCATATCTGGTGGATCAGCACCGAGCCGAAAAGCTGAATATCCGCAAACTGGCAATCGTCTCCATGGGCGCGAGCTCAATGGTCGCTGCCACCTATGCGGTGGCTGACTGGGCCAAGGAACCTTACCCGGACGCACCAACCATTGATGCTCGCACTCCACGCGGTCAGGATGTTCAGTCTCTGGTGATGTACTCGCCAACGACCAATGTTCGAGGAATCGTGTCGACCAACATTCTGAAGACGCTGAAAGCGCTTCCCGTTTCCATCTACATCATTGCCGCAAAAGATGAAAAGGAAGATGCTCGTCAGGCAGAAAAGCTCTTCAAAGCGATTGAACTGAAGGGTGACCAGTACAAAGATTCTCGCAAGATGACACTCAGCCCCGGAACGACTCATGCCGAAGCGTATCTGGACGGTCGACTGGCGGATGTGACCAACAAGGATCTTCTGGAGTTTCTGACGAAGAACGTGAAGGAACTTGATGCTCCATGGCGTGATCGGACCGACCGCCGAACAAAGTAGTTTGCTGCACCAGAAACGGATTCTCTCGGGAGTTTGCCATGAGCAGGACAGTGTTCTTCACGACAGCTGCCCTGCTCTGTCTTTGCGCTGCCTGTTCAAGATGGACATGGGGTGCGCAGGTCAGCGATGAGACCGATCAATCCTCAAAAGGAAACAGTGAGTCACAGTTCGACGAGGCCCGCTTCGTCGAAAAAACTCTTCGGCCGGCATTTCTGAAGCAATGTTCCAGCTGTCACGGCCCAACCGTTCAAAAGGCTGGTCTTCGGCTTGATGTCCGCTCCGGTGTGTTCAAGGGCGGAGATTCAGGCCCTGTGATTGTGCCGGGACAGGCGGAGCAGAGTGAACTGCTGCGACGTCTCACCAGCCATGAAGCCGGCGAACAGATGCCGCCCGAGGGACCTCGTGTTTCCGAAGAACTGGTCCGACAAATCCGCGAATGGATAAACGCCGGAGCCAGATGGAAAGAAACGGAATACGACCGTCAGAACTCCCGTGACCTGCGTCTGGAACATTGGGCATGGCAGCCATTGTCCAACACTGAAGTTCCCGAAGTTCACGAGGTTCTGCCAGACGATGCTGGTCCGGAATCTGGCACACTGACAGCGATGGATCATTTCATCGGCGAACAGCTTCAGGCACGCTCTCTGAAATTCTCGCCCCGTGCTGATCGCCGGACGCTCATTCGACGACTCAGCTTTGATCTGCTGGGACTGCCGCCATCGCCTGACGAGGTCGCGCAGTTTGAATCTGACGATTCTCCGGATGCATGGGCTCGGCTGATCGAGCGCATGCTGGCATCGCCGGCGTACGGCGAACGCTGGGCCAGGCATTGGCTGGATATTGCTCACTACGCGGATACCCACGGCTTTGAACGCGATCAGCGACGAGATAACGCGTGGCACTATCGCGACTGGGTCATACGATCGCTGAACCAGGACCTTCCGTACGACGAATTTCTGCGCCGACAGATCGCCGGAGATGTGATGTCGCCGGACGATCCGGAGTTCGTCATCGCCACAGGGTTTCTGGCGGCCGGCCCATGGGACTTCGTTGGTCAGGCGGAAACTCCCAGCCCCGTCCTGAAGCGACTCGCGCGAGCTGACGATCTGGACGACATGGTCACTCAGGTGATGACGGCAGCGTGCGGAGTCACCGTCAACTGTGCGCGGTGTCATGACCACAAGCTCGATCCGATCCCGCAGAAGGAGTATTATTCGCTGTGGTCCGTCTTCTCCGGTATTCGACGCGGCGATCGTGTGGTATCACCCGCTGAAGAACAGCGAGTCGCCGCAAGACGCGGGACGCTGAAGAACGAGATTGAGTCCCTTCGCAGGAAACGTCGCGAACTGTCCGGGGCCGGATGGAGTCTCGCGGACCTTGTTGGCAAAGGTGATGGAAGCGGAAGCGGCCAGAAGGGACTCGCCATCGACCTGCTGACCGGCAACTCGACCGATGCTCGGCGTGGCTTTCTTGAAAACGCCCCGGTAAACCGATTCACGAAATCCGACGTGCGATTTGTCGACGGAGTCTTTATACCCGATGGCGGCGCTGGTCCTGTCACGATCAGTTCCACGGATCTGATCGTGAGTGACCTTCCGGATTCAGGAGGCCAGGCGTGGGACTCCATCCGAAACGGTCCGGTGAACTCGCAGTTCTCCACGGAACTGGGAGGAACAGACTTCGGCACTGGTGATCATTCGCTGCTTTCGCTGCACGCGAATTGTGGCATCACGTTTGACCTGGATGCCATGCGCAAAGCTGGCTTACCTTCGGACACCGCGCTGAACGCACAAGCCGGTTACTTCGGCCAGACTCCTCGCGATGGAGCAAGCCTGTTTGTCTGCGTTGATGGAAAAAACGTCTGGTACAAGGAAGGACTGGGACGAGATGACGGATTGCAGACGATCTCAATTCCGATCCCGGCCGATGCTCGTTTCCTCACATTCATCACACTCGACCATGGGAACGGAATTGGCCATGACCAGATCTGCCTCGCCGATGCGAATCTCTCGACATCACGCTCACTGAGCGATACGGATAAAGCGGAGATTGCACGGCTTGATGAGCAGCTTCGTTCTTTGGAGCAGGAGTTGGCGTCCCTGAAAGATCCCGACAAAGTCTACGCGGCAGTGCCGGGGACGCCGGAAGAAGTACGCGTGCAGCGTCGCGGCAATCCGGAAGATCCCGCTGAGATTGTTGCTCCTGGCGCACTGTCATGTCTGACGACTCTTGAATCCCGATTTGGTGATGCTTCAATGCCTGAAGGCCAACGCCGCAAAGCGCTGGCGGAATGGATTACATCGCCGAAGAATCCGCTCACATCCCGAGTCATCGTGAATCGGCTCTGGCAGCATCACTTTGGTGCAGGACTTGTGGAGACACCAGGCGATTTCGGGCTTGGCGGAAGTTTGCCGTCAAATCCTAAGCTGCTCGACTGGCTGGCCTCGCGACTGATCCATCACAACTGGTCATTGAAAGCGATGCACAGAGAAATCTGTCTGAGTCATGCGTATCAGCAGCAGTCTGCCCCCGAGGATACAGAGGCTGTTCAAAAGGCCAGAGCCATTGATTCCGGCAATCGTCTGCTCTGGCGTCAGAATGCTCGACGCATCGACGCGGAAACGCTGCGGGATTCTGTCCTTGCCGTCAGTGGAAAGCTGAACCCGGAAATGTATGGCCCGGGTTACAGGGACTTTGATTACCGCGAGGAGTACGCTCCCGTTTATCGATACATCACCGCGGACTCAAAGGATCTCTGGCGTCGAACGATCTATCGCTTTGTTGTTCGCACGACTCCCGACCCTTTCATGTCGACTCTGGACTGTCCCAACCCGGCAAACCTGACTCCGAAACGCAATGTGACCACCACCGCACTTCAGGCACTCGTCCTGATGAACAACGACTTCATGCGAAAGCAGGCTGGGTACTTTGCCGAACGCTGCCGAGAGGGCTGCGAGCAACCCGACGATCAGATTCGCCGAGCCTTTCTACGGGCTCTTTGCCGTGCTCCATCGGAAGACGAGTTCGCTGCTGCGAAAGAACTAGTGAGCAGAAAAGATCTCACCGCACTCTGCCTCGCCCTGATCAATCTCAATGAATTTGTGTACGTCGACTAATGACAAGGCGAGCGACTGGACGTCAGTCCTCCGTGTCCCCCCCGGCGAACCACCTTTTCCCTCGCCCGATCATCATTCCCTCGCACGCAGCCAATTTCGCGGTTTGAAACCACAAATCGACGCCGCTCGGCCAAAGTGACGAATCTATCACACAAATTCGCGATTTCGCCCCAACGGGGCACAGACAAATCAGCCTGGGGCAACGCCCTGAACGAAAACCAAGGTGCCATGGAAAACCAAGGTGCCATGCACCGGCATCGACTTCACCAATAAAAAGACTGCGTTTTTGAAACAATCTGCGCAGCCGTGGGGTCAGATTCCGGTGGCGGGAAGGAGGGGTTTGAGACGGCGGATGGCCATGGAGACGTCGGAAGCTCGCTGGTCACCGCCGGTTCGTTCGGCACACAGCCAGGAGGTGGTTTCGGACTCGACGATGATTGGCAAGACGTCCAGCCAGTCGACGGCGCCTTCACCAAAAGCGGTTTCGATACCGCCGCCGTCGATGTCCTTCTGAGCATCGCGAAGGCGGAAGTACCCGACGCTGCGATAAACGTCTCTGAAGACTTTGCTGGCAGATTGTCCAGCCATCAGACACGTTGCTGGGTCAAAGACGAGTGCAACGGGACCGGCCGTGACTCTGGACAGCAGCAGTGTCAGCCGCGAGACGTCATATGACGAAACGATCAGCTGCAGCGTGGCTCCGTGGCGATTGGCATGGCCAGCCAGTTCGTTCAGCACGTCACACAGCAAAGAAAACTGTTCGGCTTCACTTCGCTCGCGCGACTTCAGGAGCGGCGACGATGATGCAAAGGAGAATGGATTCACCAGCGAATCCACATCGGCGTCAGTGGGCGCCGTTGCCGCGGCCTTCACCTCTGTGGCAGTCGGATCGGGAACTCTTCCCACGCGTATCAGCAGCTCTGTCGTTCCCAGCCGCCGCACCAGTGACATCGCCGATCGAATTCCATCCAGCCGCTGATCGAGCTTCTCTTCGTCGCAGAGCGAATGACGAGTCGAATACATCAGACCGGCAACCCGCAGCTGATGTTCTTCGACATAGTGACGAAGCTGACGCAGAGCCGTGTCGCCAAACTCCTCGGCTCGCACTTCCGTCCGCGCATTCAATCGCAGCCCCTGAACCGGGTTTTGAGCGGCCAGGTGAATTGCCTGTCGAAGAGGCTGTCCGAAATCTTCCGTGGCGACTGCCAGTCGAAGTGCCATGAAACGTCAGTTCCTGCGAACTCTGAGTTTTGTATCCGCTGCAGATCGTCCTGCAGCACCGGCCAAACGCGAGGGCTCTGTGACGAAGACTAACGAATTTCGACCGGGCTTGCACGAGGCATCGTCCATCTCGTTCGAATTCATCATTCACGCGCAGCAGCGAACCATGCAAGTGGTTCACTGGTTCGCCGTCCCCTGCTCTTTCGATCAGCAGTTTGGTGCTGACCAGCAGAGAACCGGCTTGCGTGCTGCGTTGACTTCGTCCGGGCGACACACGGCCGTTGAATGAGGAGCCCCCTTCACCAGATCGGGCGGTTCGTTGCAGATGGCTCGCAGAGTTGCGGCGAAGGCATCCAGAGTCTGCTGCGATTCCGTTTCCGTCGGCTCCATCATCAGGGCTTCTTCGACAACGAGCGGGAAGTAGACCGTTGGTGCATGGAAGCCGTAGTCCAGCAGTCGTTTGGCAACATCCATCGTCGTGACGCCAGTCTCTTCCTTCAGCTTACGGCCGCTGGCCACAAACTCGTGCATACAGCGATCACCATGAGGAACTTCCAGGAAGTCCTTGACCTGGCTGAGCAGGTAATTCGCGTTCAGAACAGCCAGCTCTGATGCTTCACGCAGGCCCTTTCCGCCGAGTGTCCGGATATAGAAATAGCCACGCAGAAGAATGCCCACGTTTCCGAAGAATGACCTCACCTGGCCAATCGACTTGGCAGGCTTCGACAGCGAATACCAGTTCTTCGCTGCGTCGTAGGTCACGATCGGCGCGGGAAGGAACGGAGCAAGGAAGTCTCGCACGGCAATCGGCCCGGCGCCTGGACCACCTGCACCGTGAGGCCCCGTAAAGGTCTTGTGCACGTTGTAGTGCATCATGTCGCCGCCGAAATCACCTGGGCGAGTCTTGCCGAGAATCGCGTTCATGTTGGCGCCGTCGATGTAGACGAGCCCGCCAACATCATGCAGCATCTGAGCAACCTTCGCGATGTCGCGTTCGAACAGGCCCAGCGTGTTCGGGTTCGTGACCATGAACACAGCCGTTCGTTCGTCCAGCTGAGCTTTCAGTTCATCCAGATCGACAAAGCCGTTCTTGCCACCAGCCAGTTGAACACACTCAAACCCTGCAAGAGCCGCGCTGGCCGGATTGGTGCCATGCGCGCTCGCAGGGAACAAAACGCGCGTCCTGTTCTCACCCTTGTCACGGAAATACGCAGCAGCGGTCAACAGAGCCGTGAATTCGCCCTGAGCACCAGCGGCCGGGTGAAGCGACACGCCCGGCAGTCCGGAAATCTCTGCCAGCATCGACTGCATTTCAAACAGAATACTCAACAGGCCCTGCAGCTGAGATTCAGGCTGATACGGGTGACTGGTGGCCGCCTGCGGAAGTCGCGCGAGGCGTTCATGTCGCTTGGGGTTATACTTCATCGTACAGCTACCCAGCGGATAGAAGTGAGAGTCAACGCTCATATTCAGCGTCGACAGATTCACAAAGTGCCGCACGACATCCGGCTCGGCAATTTCCGGCAGAGGCAGTGGCTCCGTACCTCGAACCTGTGAAGGAAGTTCCGGCACACCGCTGACCGCCGGCACATCGCTCGGCGGAAACACGATCGTTCCTCGACCGGGGCTGGACATCTGAAACAGGAGTTGAGTCGCCGTTTGATTTCGCATGATCAAGAGTTCCCGATTTCAACGCTGGTCAATGATTCAAAGAAAGAACGCGTGGCAATACCCTGGAGGTTGCCAACTAGCTCAGGACCGCCTTCATCGCTTCTGCGAGGCGATCGATTTCTTCGCGCGTTCGTTTCTCAGTCAGTGCCACAAGGAAGCAATTTTCCATCCCTGAAACGCCCTTGAGTTCAAAGCGGCTCAGGTGAGGACCAACGTTCATGCCCTTCGCTGTCAAAGCGGACAGGACCTGTTCAGCCGGCTTAGGAGTCTGCAAAACAAACTCACGGAAGAACGGCTGCTGGAACTTCAGTGAGACGCCAGGAATCTTTGTCAGCACGCTGGCCGCATAGCGAGCCTTTTCGTGGCTGAGTGTTGCCATCTGCCGCATGCCATTCGGTCCGACGGTCGACAGAAAAACGGTTGTTCTCAGAGCCAGAAGCCCCTGGTTCGTGCAGATGTTGCTTGTTGCTTTGTCACGACGAATATGCTGTTCACGAGCCTGAAGATTCAGCACGAAACACTCTTTGCCTTTGCGATCGGTCGTCTTGCCAATCAATCGCCCCGGCATCTTTCGAACATATTCATTGCGGCACGTAAAGATACCAAGCAGCGGTCCGCCGAACTGCAGTGGAGTTCCCAGCGGTTGTCCTTCAGCGACGGCGATGTCGACACCGTAATCGCCAGGTCGCTTCATCAGTCCCGGGCTGACGGCATCAAACGCAAGGATCGCGAGAGCGCCGGCAGCATGAGCAATTTCCGTCAGTGCAGAGATATCTTCCACGCAGCCAAAGAAGTTCGGCTGCTGCATTACGAGTGCACAGGTCTGGTCGTCGATCGCCGCCCGGCAGGCTTCCGCAGTGATGACACCATTCTCATGAGGAATCTCGACCAGCGCTGTGCCGAGCCGTGAGAAGTATGTCTCCAGGACCTGACGATATTCGGGATGCAGAGTCCCGGCGAACACCACCTTGCTATGGCGGCTGTTGACTCGCATCGCCATAAACACAGCTTCGCTGACTGCCGTGCCACCTTCATAAAGGCTGGCATTCGACACATCCATGCCCGTCAGCTGACAGATCAGCGTCTGATATTCGTAGAAAGCCTGAAGAGTTCCCTGACTCGCCTCGGCCTGGTACGGAGTGTAGGCCGTGTAAAACTCGCCGCGCGACGTAATTTCATCCACTACTGCGGGGATGAAATGATCATAAACACCGCCGCCCAGAAAGCAGGTTCCGGCAGAGGTGCCGCCCTGCCCCATCCGACGAACCATGTCCTGTTCGAGTGCGAGTTCGGACACCGGTTCGGGCAGCTGCAGTTCCCGTTTCAACTGCAATTCCGCGGGAATCTGGGTAAACAAATCGTCAATGCTGGAAATGCCAATCGCCTCGAGCATGCGACGGCGCTGTTCGGGAGTGTCAAAGAGATACGCCACAGTAAGCCTTTGAAACAGTGTGCTGTGTAGTTCCACAAATCAATGGGTTCGCCGCCGACCCGCCAGTAGAAGCGGAGAGCCTGATGACTGTTCAGCTGCTCATTTATATCTCGGAGAACCATTCCGAAAAGCGTGGTGGCTCGCAGTTTCAGGAATGCAAAAACCCGGCGAGAAGAGCCGGGTTCAGGAGGGTGATCTTCGCAGGTTAGTGATGATCTTTTTCACAGTGTTTGAGATAGTCTGCCCGATTCATCAGCTGAGAAAGCTGACTGGGGTCTGCGATCTTCAGCTTTGCGATCCATGCTTTGTCGAACGGACTGTCTGAGAGAAGTGCCAGATTGTCAGGCAGCGATTTGTTCACATCAATGATCTCACCGCGAACGGGTGCGTAGATGTCACTGACCGCTTTAACGCTTTCAATTTCACCCATCGATTCGCCAGGAGCAAACTTCTTTCCAACAGCCGGCAAAGACAGGTACACGATATCGGTCAGCAGATGCACGGCGAAATCGGTAATCCCGATTATCGCGATGTCGCCATCGACTGCGACCCACTCGTGAGTTTTGGCATACTTCAGATCTTCAGGTTTCATCGAATTTCTTTCATCGAGTTGCAGTAATCAAAGAAGCAAGATCCAGTTGATTGTTTGGTTGTCGAGTGGCTGTCTTAGTCGTTCAGTGCGCTCTGCCGGCTTTCGTTCCCGCACCAGATGTCCAGGCCGTCACAACTACTGACAGCCGCCGTTTGTTTCCGACTGACAAACCTGCAGTGCGATTTCTCGTTCAAGTTCCGCGATTTTCTGAAGTCGGCGTGCGTGTCGGCCTTCTTCAAACGGTGTTTTCAGCCATGTGCGAGTAATCTGATCTGCGAGCTGATCACTGAGCTGGTCTGCGGAAAGGCAGATCACATTCGCGTCGTTGTGCATTCTGCTGTACTCCGCCGTCACACTGTCGTGGCACGGAGCAGCTCGCACACCCGTAAACTTGTTGGCCGTAATGCACATCCCGATCCCTGTGCCACAGATGAGGATGCCGCGATCAATATGCCCGCTGGAGACTTCGCGCGCAACCTGTGCGGCATAGTCCGGATAGTCGACGCTTTGGGCTTCAAACGGCCCAAAGTCGCGAACTTCGCAATCAAGGCTTTGCAGAAGCTGTGTGAGCCTCGCCTTGAGCTGCACACCTCGATGATCACTGGCAATGCCAATCTTCATGGGATCTATGAGTCTTTCTTCAACAAGTCTTCGACCCAGTAACGCAGGTTCTCACTGATCTGTGCGGCACATTCCTGATAATCCGCCATCGTCCCGCCGATGGGATCCTGAATGTCGTCACCGGCTCGACTCAACAGCACAATTCGTTCCGAAAGATCCGGGCGAGCTTCCACAAGAGCCCTTCGGTGACGTTCTGTTAAGGCAAGCACCACTGTTGACTGTTCCAGCATGTTCGAAGTGACCTGCTGGCTCAGATGTTCGGACATGTCGATACCACATTCCTTCATCACCTGAACTGCTTCAGGTGACGCCGGACAACTGTCGTATGCGGCAATGCCCGCGGAGAACACGTCGATTCCCCGCTCACGAAGTTCCCAGTCCCGACAATTCAGCTTCTCCGCAGCCAGCCTTCGAAACAGCATCTCCGCCATCGGACTGCGACAGGTATTGCCCGTGCAAACGAACAGCACACGCAGGACCGATTTTTGATCCCGGTCACTGCCGCTCACGGGACAAATCCTTGCACAAAAATCGGATGTTCTGCGGTTTCACGCGGCTGACCAAACCTGAGGAGCACGGATCAGACAAATACAGAGCAACGCTGTCGATGGACAGGTGAACAAGTAACAGCGGGCTCATACAGACAGGACATGTCAGATCGACATGAGGTGCCACATGATGGCGGAGTTTGCTCCAAATCTCAAGTTTCGCCCCTGTTTCCTGCCCGAAGTCGGTAAGGAATCCACCATCGCTGGGAATTTCTTCCACCCATCCCGGTGGAGTTGGAAGCATGGAAAAGCCTCAGCCAACCCCACAATGAGCAAATTTACAGGAATGCGTCCCTCAGTAGCCTCAGACCTCTTTCAAGAAGAGACTGCGGCTCTGTGCGAATTCGGACCAGTCCGGCCTGGTAAAAACCACGAGCCAATCCCCCTGAAGGCAGGTTCACTTCTCCAATCGCCTGAAACACAAAGACGTCCTGGCCGGTTCCCGTGATCGGAGGAACAAGGCCTTCAGCGACCAGTTCCTGAAGGGGCTCCCGGATCGGTAGCGCAGAAACACTGACCAGTCTTCCGGACAGTTGGGGACCTTCCGCTCCAAGGAAAAAGAACTCCAGTTCCTGCCCTTCGCGAATCCTGTGAAGCTCCCGCTCGAAAACAGCGAGCCGCAGTCTGGCTGATTCAGAAGATCCAATCACGCCCAGCGAAGTTCCGGCGTCCATCCACGCTCCCTGATTCGCTCGCCCCAGGGGAACACCGCTCCAGCCGGACAACGACTCTTTGTCCTTCATTACTGTTATTGGGCGAGGCGGGATCAGCAGACCTTCGCTCGCAGCGATCACTGACAACCGCTGTCGCTCCTGGTCAATGTCCTGCAGTCGTGCCATGGCATGCTGCAGCGATTCACGAGTCGCCGGAAGTGCAAGCAAGGTGCGTTCATCGTTCTGAATCTCCAGGGCGCGAAGGACTGCAGTGAGTTCCTGGACTTCGCCGGACAACTGGGTTCTCTGACGCTGAAGTTCCGCATTTCGAAACGTTGCGAGCATAGTTTCGGAGGTGACGTTGTTCCCGTAGTCGGCTGACGATTCAAGCTGCCCCGCCATCGTGAGGTACTCCGGGACGCCATCGGGTTCCAGAGTTGCCGGTATCACAACGCTGCATGGCAATGGGACAATCACAATCCCCAGCAGGACCACGCCGACGACAAGAGGTCGATAACGCGAATATCCGGACGCACGAAAGCTGATGGCAAAGATTCCAAGCATCGTGTTCAGGGCAGGAACAGCAAGCGGCACAATCAAAGCGAACGCCAGCAGCGTACCAGCAGTACGAAGCCCCCAGAGTTCAAAGAGGTCCGGCAGCCACCGCAGCAGCGCCACAGCCATGATAACTCGCCAGATCAACGAGCCGAGCCCCCAGATTGTCACAAGCCATCTTTGCGACCAGCGCAGCCTGCGGTATCGCTGTTCCGGGAACGAACAGCCAGTGAAGCACCATTCCAGAATCTGCCGAACTCGACGTCCGCCAAGCTCGCTGAGGTTCGGAATTCTCGCCAGATCAGAAAGAACAAAGTACCCGTCGTACCGAAGCAGCGGGTTCCCGTTGAAAAGTACGGTTCCCACTGTGCAGATACAGATGATGTTGGCCATCAAAGATCGAACAAGCCCCGGGGCCGCCAGCCACCAGAAAAGGAAAGCCGCCGCTGCAATCATCAACTCGACAAGAATCCCGGCCGCGGCGACAATGGCCCTCTGGCGAGATGGAAGCCTGGCCGCATCCGAAACATCGGTATACATCACGGGCGTCAGGAACAAAAACATCAGTCCCGCTTCATGACATTCCACGCCATAGTAACCAGCCGCCAGCATGTGTCCGGCTTCATGCAGCATTTTCACCACCACAAACGCGCTCAGCAGCAACACAGCATTCGCAGGACCAAAAAAATCCGCCGGAGCCGGAAGTGAATCCACAAAGGTGCTTAGCCGAGCCAGCAGGACCATCAGCAGCAAGCCCGCCAACACGAGACTGATCCGCATTACAGGACGGACGGCAGGGAGAAGCAAATACGGTCGGCACGCGTTCAGCCACGGCGCTGGATCCGTTAATGGAACCTGAAATCGCAGGCATCGAACCATCAGGCGCATCGTCTTTTGCCATGTTCCCGAAGTCGGTGCAGTCACAGAAGGCCCGGTGAGTCCGGAAACGGCGGGCTGGATCAACTGCTGCTGTCGAAACTGCAGCAGAATATCTTCGATATCATGTTCCGAAACAGAACGATCACCGCTTTCCTGACGAACGCGATCCAGCAGCTGCCGCCTGGTGATTTGCCCGGTCAACTGATTCAAAATGAAGTACTCAATCCCTGACAGCAGTGTATTGGCCAGCGTCATGGAATCTCGAACGATCCATTCCTGATCGTCTCTTCGTATCAGCTGAAGATCCGCGCGGATTTTCCACGGAATGATCAGATCGACTGATCCTGCACCGTGAATCTCCATGAAGAACATCCTTGTGTGTCGAAGCTCGCCTGAAGGAAGCCATTTGATCGCCGGGCCGACAAAGCCCTGAGTCTGTGTCTAAGGTGTCGGCTGCATGCCGGGCTGTCCTCCAATCCTGCTGGCCAGACTTCGACAGTCCACCAGCGTGATTCGCCAGCCTTCTTCCGGGTCCGGATCTGAATTGTCACTGTTGAACTCAAGCCTCAGTCGCAAAACTTCT
>CAZIGZ010000022.1:0-32306 GCA_964538835.1 uncultured Chitinophaga sp.
ACGTTTTGGGATGGCCGCCCTCGGCCGTCTAAAGATGAAGCGCAGTGAAATGCAGACGGACGGGGGCGTCTATCCTACTTTGCTATACACTTCCTGGAGACGCCATTCCGTCGATTGGCAGGTTCGCATACAGGCGAACGTTGACGTTTGGTGCAGGCGATTGCCAAAATGGGGCATCCTCCTGTGTTGTCTCACCTTCGTCTCCTTCATCGTGTTGCCGGACACTGTTCAACGATTGTCGATCTGTGGTGAATTCCGCACGATCTTCGGCATCGGTATCTGTCCGGAACCACGCACGAGTTTCCACCATGCGATTGCTGCTCTCACTTCGCCCAGCGTTAAAGATGCTCCTGCTTTGCGGCATGGCCATCGGAACATCGCTGCTCGGAAACTCCGTGGCGTTCTCGCAGGAGTCTTCAACGTCGAAGCCGGATGGTCAGGCAACGGATAATTCACCAGGCGATCCAGCAGCCGACAAGATCGACTTTGAAACTCAGATTTTGCCTCTGCTGAAGGCCAAGTGCTTTGACTGTCATGGCCCGGAGACTCAGGAAAGTCGCTTCCGCCTGGATCGGCGGGCGGCGCTTCTGCGAGGCGGAGATTCCGGGGAGCCTGGAATCATTCCGGGCAAGGCTCAGGAGAGTCATCTGATTCAGCTCGTGAAGGGCGAAGGTTCCGGAAAGTTCATGCCGCCGGAAGAAGCGGATCGCCTGAATGCCGATCAGGTTCAACTGCTGACCGACTGGATCAATCAGGGCGCACCATGGTCGGCCAACAGTGTTGAGGAAGACGAAGGCCACAAGGCATCAGATCACTGGTCATTTCGTCCGGTGCTCAGCCCGCCGATTCCTGAATCGAAGTCCGGCGATCAGGCAGCGTGGGGCCAGAATCCCGTGGATGCTTTCATTCTTCAGGGGCTTCAGCAACATCAGCTGTCACCCAATCCGCGAGCTTCGAAGACGGACCTGATTCGACGTCTGTATCTGGACATGCTGGGTTTGCCGCCGACGCCGGAAGAAGTCCGGGCGTTCGTCAACGACAACGCAGACGACGCATGGCCGCGACTCGTCGAGAAAGTTCTCGCGAGTCCTCATTATGGCGAACGATGGGCTCGCTACTGGCTGGACCTTGTTCGATTTGCAGAAACGAATGGTTTCGAGACCAATCGTGAGCGACCGAATGCATGGCCTTATCGAGACTACGTCATTCGTTCGCTCAATGAAGACAAGCCTTACAATCAGTTCCTGCGCGAACAAATTGCCGGCGACGCGATTGGAGTTCCCGAAGCGACAGCCTACCTGGTGGCCGGCCCGTATGACCTGGTCAAAAGCCCCGACATTAACTTGACTCTGATGCAGCGTCAGAACGAGCTGGATGACATCGTCAACACGACGGGCACGGCGTTCCTTGGCCTGACGCTCGGGTGTGCTCGATGCCACAACCACAAGTTTGATCCTGTCCGTCAGTCGGACTACTACGCTCTTCAGGGCATCTTCGCCGGCGTGCAGCACGGAGACCGCGCGATGCCTCGAAGTGAAGCGGCGGAAAAAGAACTGGCGACGCTCGATGCGAAGCTGGTCGTTCTGCGAGACCAGTTGCGTCCGTTCATCAAGACCGGCAGCCCTGCTCGACCGGCCGTGAATGTTCGAGGCAACGAAGAGGTCTTTGCTGCGACGGAGGCACGTTACGTTCGATTCACAATTGAAGAATCATCCGGCGGAGAACCGTGCATCGATGAGCTGGAGATTTATTCCAACGGCCGCAACGTGGCGTTGTCATCCGACGGTGCGAAGGCCACATGTTCCAGTACCCTGCCCGGCTATGCCATTCACAAGCTGGAACACATCAACGACGGGCTCAGCGGGAATGCTCACAGCTGGATTTCGAACGAACCCGGCAAAGGCTGGATTCAGATTGAGCTGCCTCAGACATTTTCCGTCAGTCGAATCGTCTGGGCTCGAGATCGTGACGGACAGTTCGGCGATCGACTCGCCACGAAGTATCGTATCGAAGTGTCTCTGGACGGTCAGGCCTGGGCGAAAGTTTCATCATCGGAGGATCGCGCTCCGTTCTCGGCGGCGGCTCGCGAACCGGAATACGTCTTTGACGGTCAGCCGGAAGAGAATGCTAGCCAGGGAAAAGCATGGCTCGCGGAACTTCGATCTCTGGAAAGCCGGCGATCCGCTCTTGTAGCCTCCGCCAGTGTCTATGCCGGAACCTTTCAGCAGCCGGGTCCCGTGTATCGTCTGTTCCGCGGTGAGCCATCCGCGCCGCGTGAGCAGGTGAAGCCGAATACTGTCGCGGCCCTGGGGGCTCTGCCGATCGACGATTCCACACCCGAACAACAGCGTCGACTGGCGCTGGCCGAATGGATCGCGTCGAAAGACAACCCGCTGACGGCTCGAGTCATCGTGAATCGACTGTGGCAGTTTCACTTCGGCCGTGGTTTCGTTTCGACACCCAGCGACTTTGGCGCTGCCGGAGTCAAGCCAACTCATCCGGAGCTTCTGGACTGGCTCAGCGATCAGTTAATGAGCCACGGATGGTCACTGAAGCACGTTCATCGTCTGATTCTGTTGTCGGCAACGTATCAGCAAAGCGGGGAACCCAATGAGGCGGCGATGAAGATCGATGCGGGCACGGAATGGTGGTGGCGATTTCCAGCGCGTCGGCTGGAAGCAGAACCGATGCGCGACAGTATCCTGGCGGTCACGGGCGTCCTGGACAGTCGCATGTATGGCCCCGGCTTCAGTGCATTCGAAGTGGAGCTTGAGAATGTTCGACACTACTTCCCGAAGAAGAGTTACGGTCCGGAAGATTTTCGTCGCATGATTTATCAGACCAAAGTGCGGCTGGAAAAAGAGAGTGTCTTCGGAGCCTTCGACTGTCCCGATGCCGCCACCTCGGTTCCTCGCCGCAGTCGTTCGACCACGCCGCTACAGGCGCTCAATCTGTTGAACAGCCCGTTCATGCTTCAGCAGTCGGAGCTGTTCGCCGCAAGACTTCGCAAAGAAGCGGAAACTCCTGAAGCACAAGTGAAGCAAGCATGGTGGTTGTGCTTCGGTCGGCCGCCGGAATCTGGAGAACTCAGCGAGAGCCTCGCGTTTATCAGCGAAGAAGGTCTCGAAGCCTTCTGCCGCGCGGTGTTGAATTCGAATGAGTTCGTGTTTATTCCGTAATTGACTTGCCTGCGAAATTCGCCAGAGGGGCTGCCAGGATATGCGCTCGCCGGCTGGGTTCCCGCCGTTCCGGCCGTTCCCGCCTGCGCGGGAATGACGATGAAACCAGAATCCTCGGCTGATAAAAGCACAAAAATTGCGGTTTCATTAGAGTCAGTCAGTGCTGGTCAATGTTCCTTTTCCAGACTTTGAAGGCGGTGGGAAACGAATGAGGACAATCGTTTTGTACTGCGGGGCGGAACCGGGAGTCCAAAACGGGGTAAGGGCAGAAACGCAGGGTTTCGGTGACGTTGGAAACACATTACCATACCGCCCCTCCTGAAGCTGGCACTGGGCGGCGGACGGGTGTTTTGAAACATTCAGAAATAGAACATCGGCGGTCGTTCTGACTCCCGATGACCTGCTGCGGACATGAAGACCGACGAACTGCGTGAAAAGTACCTGGCGTTCTTCGAAACCAAAGGATGCGTGCGACGTTCCAGCGACGTGCTGATTCCAAAAGACGATCCGACTGTTTTGTTCACTCCGGCCGGAATGAACCAGTTCAAGAATCAGTTCCTGGGGATTGGCCCGCTCGAGTTCACAAAGGCCACGACCAGTCAGAAGTGTCTTAGAACGGGCGACATCGGCAATGTCGGTGTGACGGCCTACCACCACACGTTTTTTGAGATGCTTGGAAACTTTTCCTTCGGTGATTACTTCAAGCGTGAAGCGATCCACTGGGCGTGGGAGTTTCTGACATCGAAGCAGTGGCTGGGGCTTGATGCGGATCGGCTGACCGTCACCGTTTATCTGGATGACGATGAAGCGTTCGGCATCTGGAACAACGAAATCAAACTTCCGGCGGAACGGATCAGTCGCTGTGACGAATCAGAGAACTTCTGGCCAGCGTCATCACCGTCGCAGGGACCGGATGGCGTTTGCGGTCCATGTTCGGAAATCTACTACCTTGCTCCTGGTGCGACCAAGCCGGTCGAAATCTGGAACCTGGTGTTTACTCAGTTCAATCGACTGGGTGATCCGCCGAACAATCTTCATCCGCTTCCGAAGAAGAACATCGATACCGGTATGGGGCTGGAACGATGTGCGTCGTGCCTTCAGGGAGTTCTCAGCAACTTCGAGATTGATATTCTGAAGCCGATGTGTCTCGCGGCCGGCGATGCGCTTGGGCTGAAGTACAGTTATGACGCGGCGTGGGGACGAGCCTGCCGTCGAATTGCCGACCACGTTCGCGCATGTACGTTTGCCATTCATGAAGGTGCGGTCCCGGGGCCTGAGAAGGCGGACTACATCGTGCGACTACTGCTGCGGCGTGCCGCGATGGAAGGCTATCTGCTCGGAAAGAAGCAGCCGTTCCTGTACACGCTGGTTCCGGCAATCGTTGCGGGCATGAAGCATCCGTATCCGGAGATCGCAGAAACGGTTCAGAGCGTTTCCAATGTGATCAAGCTGGAAGAAGAACAGTTCCTGGACGTTGTCGACCGAGGGATGCCGCGATTCGAAAAGCTGGCGAACAAGGCGAAATCCTCCGGCATCATTTCCGGTGAAGATGCGTTCGATCTGCAGTCGACGTATGGTTTCCTGATCGAGCTGACAGAAACGCTGGCCACGGAAAAGGGTCTGAAGGTTGATCACGAAGGCTATACACGTGCTCGCAAGCGTCATGAGCTGACCAGCGGCAGTGGAGCCTTTGCAGATTCTGTGATGAGTGCCGGCCCGATTGACTCACTGAAAAAGCAGGGAGGCACAAAGTTCCTGGGCTACGAATCTCTGTCCGCGGATGCTCGTATCGTCGGCATTATCTCCGACAAGCAACTCGTCACGGACTTCACTGCGGCCGGCCATGAGCAGCCGATCGGTGTTGCGCTGAATCAGACACCGTTCTACGCAGAATCCGGTGGTCAGGTTGGCGACGTCGGAATGCTTCTGGGGGACGGCGTGGAATTCTCCGTCGCAGATACTCAGAAGGACGGCGACCTCTGGATTCACGTCGGACATCTGACGAAGGGCAAGCTCTATGTCGGTCAGGCCGTCACGGCAACGGTCGATGATGATCGTCGGTCAGGCATTCGTCGAGCCCACTCGGCGACTCACATTCTGCACCATGCCCTGCACTGCACTGTTGGCAAGAATGCGACGCAGCGAGGATCCAAGGTTCAGAAGGATGAGCTGCGTTTTGACTTTGCCCATAACCAGGCTCTGACGCAGGACGAAATTCGTCAGGTCGAAGACATCATCAACGAATGCATCGCCAAAGGTGCGACCGTCACAACGGAATTGCTTCCGATTGAAGAAGCTCGCAGGAAAGGTGCAATGGCGCTGTTCGGTGAAAAGTACCCGGACGAAGTGCGAGTCGTGACTATGGGCGACTTCAGCGTGGAGTTGTGTGGCGGAACTCATCTGTCCAACACCGGACAGGTTGGGCTGTGCCGCATTACGTCTGAAGAACCTGTCGCAAAGGGCGTTCGACGTATCACAGCCATCACCGGGCCCAAGGCTCTGCAGAAGGGACGCGATACGGACGAGCTTGTCGCACAGCTTCAGAGAATGCTCAAGTCGCCTCAGCCTGGCGAACTGGTGACTCGAGTCGAATCGCTGCAGAATGAAGTGAAGGCACTGACGAAGCAGATTGCCGAAATGACGTCTGCGTCCGTTGCTGATGCCATCGGTGGCCTGGTGGCTCAGGCGGAAGTCGTTGGCGGAGTGAAGGTGATTGCGAAGAAGCTGGAAGGCGTCACCAAAGACGCTTTGAGAGATTTCGCAGACCAGCTTCGCGACAAGCACAGTCCGATCGCCCTGATTCTGGGAGCAGAGATTGACGGCAAGGTGGCCCTGATCTCTGCTGTCAGCAAACCACTGGTAAAGGACAAGAATCTCCACGCTGGCAATGCCGTGAAGGCCGCGGCAACGGTTGCCGGTGGCGGTGGCGGCGGTCGTCCGGACATGGCGGAAGCTGGTGCTAAACTGGTTGAAAAGCTCGATGAAGCGATTGCTGCCGGAGCTGCTGAACTGAAGAAGCAACTCGGTTAATCAGTACAGAAGAAGATTCATTGGCTGCGTTTGCCAATCACTTCCCACAGAAATCGGGGTTCTTGCCGTGGAGCTAAAAGAAGAAGTCGATCGAATGCTGATGGAAATTCAGCGTTCGAAGTTTACTGAGCGACGGACAGAAACACGGCAGGCCTTTGTACGTCCCGTCAAGGTTCATCTGCCGAACGGTCCAACGATTCAGTCCTTCTCCAAGGATCTGTCGAGCCAGGGAATTGGGCTCATTTGTGATGTGTCTTTTCAGCCTGGTTCGATCGCCATCCTGGAGATTCACAGCACGATGAGTTACCCCCTGTGTGTCCGCAGCGAAGTTCGCTGGTGTGATGCGTATGGCAAAGGCTGGTACCTGATTGGCTGGAAGTTCATCACGACGGAAGCGCGGCCGATGACTCGGACATAGCCTGTGGACCATTTCGCTCCGTGTTCCTGCTTAAAGGGGATGAAGATGCTGAATCGACTCGTTGTTTCTCTGAAGACAACTCTTCCCCTGACAGCGATTCTGTTATGTCTTCAGACTCAAACAGTGGCCGTGGCCCAACAAGTTTCGGACACGGTCATTCGCGAAGACGGGATTGAATATTCGAATCCGGACGGTGTTTCTCTGCAGCTGAATCTGGTGCGTCCCAAAACGGGAGAAGGTCCGTTCCCGGCGGTGCTCTGTATTCATGGCGGTGGTTTTCGAGCCGGCAAGCGAGAAAGCTACGACGTTCTCTGCAACAAACTTGCAGAGCGAGGCTATGTCGCGGCCACGATCACGTATCGACTGGCTCCAGCGCACAAGTTTCCTGCTGCCGTGCACGATACAAAGGCTGCCGTGCGATGGTTGAGAGCCAATGCGGCGAAGTACGGGATCAACCCTGATCGGATCGGAGTTACCGGAGGATCTGCCGGCGGACATCTGGCTCAGTTTCTGGGAGTCACCGCGAACGTTCCGCAGTTTGAAGGCGATGGCGGCAACGCGGATCAGTCGAGCACTGTCACGTGCGTTGTGAACGTTTATGGTCCGAGTGACTTCACAAAGTCGTATGGCAAGAGCGTGGATGCTCATGAAGTTCTGCCGCTGTGGTTTGGCGGTGACCTGACGACTCATCGAGCCCTTCATATTCAGGGGAGTCCGTTGTACTGGGTCACGCCCAACGCTGCACCAACGCTGTGTATTCATGGAACGGAAGACAAGTATGTCGCCCATGAACAGGCCGTCTGGCTGATCGACAGGCTTCAGGCTGCCACCGTTGAAGCCGAGCTGCTGACGCTGGAAGGAGCCGGACATGGCTTTAAGGGAGCCGACGCGGAAAAGGCAGAGGCCGCGCTGATTGAGTACTTTGACAGGCATTTGAAGAAGCAGCGTTGAACCGGAGTCCGATTGGCAGATCCAGAATGGGAATCTTGCCATACTGGACCAATTCCAGGCCTGGCGGATAGTCCCAGCAGGATATTCACATGTATGGTCGCTCCAGAGCTTTACGTGCTGACGCCTGCTATTCCACGTGACTAGAGCCCCATGACAAACCTGGACGCTGATCAACCATTCAGTTTTTCAATTCCTCTTCCCGGTGGACAGACATTCTACGGGCTTCACCGGCACCAGCTGGTCTCGGCCAGATTCCTGAGCAAAGAGATCTTTGTCAAAGGCTATTACGGGCGACCGGGTTTCGAGTGTTCCCCGGGAGATCGTGTGATCGATATTGGTGCGAACATGGGACTGTTCGCACTCTGGGTTTCACCACAGGTGGAGCACGGCGAAGTCGTTTGTGTGGAGCCGTCGTCCGCTATGGACACTTTACAGTACAACCTTCGACGAAATTCGATCAACAACGTTCGGGCCTTTCGCTGCGCCGTGGGGGCAGAAGCGGGACCTTTCGAACTCCTGGAGTATCCGGAGTTCAACGGCGTGAATCATCGAGCAGGCTTTACACCGTCGCCGTGGGGGCAGTTCTTCATTCGCGTTTTGCACCGTCGAAAGGTTCTTCCTCCGGTGCGTGTCGAGTGTGAATGCCGCCCGCTGGAGTCATTGCTTCAGGAGACTAAGTTCGACCGAGTGACCCTGCTGAAAATCGACTGTGAAGGTGGCGAATACGATATCCTTGCCGGCGCTTCGAATGATGTCCTTCGACACTTTGACCGAATCTGCATGGAGTTTCACGAGATTCACGAGTCACATGACCACAGAATTCTGATTCGGCGACTTGAAGAAGCGGGATTTCAGGTCACCGTTGAGCGCCCATGGTTCGATCGACTGTTTCTGAAAACCGGCGCGATCTGGGCCGTTCGAAAAGAGCGTCGCTGATCGTCTTCAGGCAATGATCTCCTGAGCCACGTTTCCGTAGACATCTGTGAGGCGAAAGTCGCGACCGGAATATCGGTACGTCAGCTGTTCGTGGTTGATGCCCATCAGGTGCAGAATCGTCGCGTGAAGATCATGCACGCTCATTCGTTTGTCGATCGCCTTGATGCCAAGGTCATCCGTCGCACCGTACGTCATTCCGCCTCGAATACCGCCTCCGGCCAGCCACATGCTGAAGCCTGTGGCATGATGATTGCGCCCTTTGTCACCCTGGGCCGTTGGTGTACGACCGAATTCGCCGCCCCAGATGATCAGGGTTTCATCGAACAATCCTCGTGACTTCAAATCCTGAATCAATGCCGCAATCGGCTGATCACTTTTCAGCGCATCGCGACGGTGATCCATGATGTCGCCGTGAGCATCCCACGGCTGGCCGCTTCCGTAGAACACCTGCACCATGCGAACTCCTCGTTCCACCAGACGCCGGGCAATCAGGCAGCCGTCGGCAAATTCACCACTGCCATAGTCCTTGCGAGTCGTTTCTGTTTCGCGGCCGATATCGAAGGCTTCCTGAGCATCCGCCTGCATGCGAAAGGCAATCTCGAGGGACAAAATGCGAGCCTCCAGCTGCGAATCCTGCTCACGCTGTTCCAGATGCTTCTGATTCATCTGCTGCATCAGGTCCAGCAGCCGGCGCTGGGACGTGGGGGAAACGGCCGAGTTCTTCAAATGTCCGATCACTTTCGTCGGATCAATGCTGGCATTGTTGACGTGAGTCCCCTGGAAGATTCCCGGCAGAAAGCTGTTTGACCAGAGTGCAGGACCGACGACGGGCTTTCCAGGGCACAGGACAACAAAGCCAGGCAGGTTCTGATTTTCCGTGCCGAGACCGTATGTCAGCCATGATCCCAGCGACGGGCGAATAGGCTGCTGATTTCCAGAGTTCATCATGAACAGACCCGGTTCATGATTGGGCGTGCTTGTGTACATCGACCTCAGCACGCAGATATCGTCGATGCAGTTGCCGACATGAGGATACAGCTCGCTCACTTCGATACCGCTCTCGCCCATCCGCTTGAAGGCAAACGGGGACGGCATGAAGTTCCCGCCCGGACCGGGCTTGCCAGCCAGGACCTTTAGTTCCGGCTTCGGGTCGAACGTATCGACGTGCGACGGTCCGCCATTCATGAACAGGAAGATCACATGCTTCGCCCGCGCTGGAAAGTGGGACGACTTTGGCGACAGCGGATTGGGAACAGTCTGTTCCCCGGCACAGACGCCGGCCAGCCCCAGCATGCCAAATCCGCCAGCGGTTCGAGCCAGCATGTCGCGGCGTGAAGCAATGGCGTTCAGAGGATTCAAAGATGGTTGATTCATGGGTTCTGCATTCAGTCGACGTAGGCAAATTCATTCGTGCCGAGCATGGCCAGGCAGAACTGTTCAAGGCGGGAGAGAGCATCGGAGGGAGTGGGGTCTGATGGCTGAAGGAATTCGATGGCAGCCACCTTTTCATCATCGGTCGGTTGACGACCGAACAACAGGGCAAACAATCGATCGACTCGGTCAGCATCGGAACTGGCTTCGCGAGTGAGCCGTCCCGCCAGGGATCGGGCCTGATTGACCATAAAATCACTATTCAGAACAAACAGCTGCTGCAACGGTACCGTCGTCACAGATCGTTCGCCGGAAGTGATGTTGGGATCCGGGAAGTCAAACAGCCGCAGAAGATCATTCAATCGATGTCGACTGATTGATCCGTAAACCGTTCGGCGTCGATTGCTGCCATCCAGTTCCGATGACGGACCGCCGATCTCGCGAACCAGCTGGCCGGACACTGCCAGCACGGAATCTCGCCAGGGTTCGACTTCCAGACGACGACGATTCATCTTCCAGAGATATCGATTGTCCGGATCAATCTCCGAATTCGTCGCCGCCCCATCACTGCTTTGCTGATAGGTCGCGGAGAGCAGGATTGTTCGATGCAGCGACTTGATCGACCATCCGTTGTCCATCAGTTCCATCGCCAGATAATCCAGAAGCTCCGGATGGCTGGGGCGTTCGCCAAGCTGACCAAAGTTGCTGAGTGTTCCCACGAGTCCTCGTCCAAAATGACCGGCCCAGATTCGATTCACGATGACTCGCGCGGTCAGCGGGTTGTTCTTCGACGCAATCGCATTTGCAAGTTCCAGCCGACCGCTGCCCTTCGTCTCAAAAGCCTGACGCTGACCCGCAGTCAGAACGGCGGGAAACGACCGAGGTGCCACGGAGCCTTTCTTTCGGGGATCACCGGCCATGTAAATCGGAACATCCCGCGCGGTGCCTTCGGCCAGCGAATGGGCTACTGGAATGCGGATGGCTTCCGCTGCTTTCTTAAGCTCCGTGAGCGACGTCTGAAGCTGAGCCAGATGGTCGGCCGTATCGCCTTCCAGAAGTGAATCCATCTGATCGACAGGCAATCCGAGGACTCCGCGATCATCCAGAAGTTCAGACAGCAACGCCGCGTCCTCTTCCAGCCGCTGGCGTTCTTCTTCCGGAAGCTGATCCAGTGACGGCAGAGGATGGGTTTCCGCAGTCTGAACAGAATCGGCAGGGAACTCGATGCGCACGTTCGACAACACGGCATGGTCACTGCTGATCGTGTTTTCCGTTGCGGAAATCTGAGCCCCCGTCACGGCAATGGTCAGCGAATGGCTTTCGGGTGGAATGGCCACATCGAACGAAACGAATCGACCATCGGAGCCAATCGCGGGAGGCATTGCTCCGCTGAAGGAATACACCGCATCGTTCTCCTCAATCGGCGCGGGCTTTCCGTCGAGATACGAAGCGATGATGGAATCAAACTCGCTGGATTTCGACTGCGGCTTTGACACGATCACGGCGATATGAACCGTAGAGCCGACACCAAAGGAATCATCATTGATGCCTGCTCGATCCACTTTGAACGTCAGTATCTCTGATGTCGGAATCAGACCGGCGCGCCGAATCTCATTCAGGTTAAACGTGATCAGTGCATTCGCGTGCATACCAATGCCCTGCTCCGTCCGACCGATCGATGGAGGACACGACATCCCAAGCGTTCGGATGCCGCCTTCATCGGACCACCCATCATTTGTGACTGCTCCGTGACGACGCGAATCGCTGCCGATCGAAGAAAAATCAAACTGGACTCCCGGAGCAATTTCCGTTGTGCCGCCCCAGCCGTAAGCGACTCGATCAACACCCAGGCTGCCGTTGTTGGCCTGGGAACGAAACGGGTCCGTCATCAGAGCGGACGTCAGAGACGCACCCTTGCGATCGTCAAACAGATTGCCCAGCGGAATGATCCCTGGCACAACGACCGAACGATCTTCCGCAGACACAAAGGCAAACTGCTCTCCAAACTGCTGCCGCAGAGCATCTCGCTGAGGCAGAGCGTTTTCGGCCCTGGACTGAAGCTGTTTCGCCAGCAGGATCACGGTCTCGTCCTGATTTGCAGCATCACCATTTCCTGCTGTCAGCATTTCGCGAGCGGTTCGCCATTCGTTCAGATAACTGCGAGAAAGATGCAGGGCTCCCGAACCGTTCTCCTCCGCCAGCCACGCAGCCCAGCGCTGGATCAGCTCCGCGTTCAGACTGGTCGCCTTTGCAAGCTCGGCGGCTCGCTTCTTTCGATCGCTTCCCGGTTCTCGAAGAAGCCGCACGGCGGCCTTCATGTAATCCGGGAGGGAAGGAAGCAGCTTTTGGCGGGCCGTCGGGGCCTGAGCAATTCTCAGCCGATCAATCTCGAGCTGCTTCTCCTGAACCTCGCGATCCGCTTTTGCACGAGCAGCCACGACTTCATCAGACACCGAGGGAACTTCACGATAGTCGGAACTCGCGAAGACTCCGGCCAGGCCATAATAGTCTGACATCGAAATCGGATCATACTTGTGATCATGGCATCGAGCACAGGACGCTGTCAGAGCCTGCGTGCCTCGCATCAGTGTATCGATGCGATCATCCCATTCATCCGCCTGAGCCTTCTCCTGTTCTCCGTTGTCCTGATAGTACACGGGACCGAGTGCAAACAGACCCAGCGCTGGACGATGCTGCCATGCGTCGGGAACATCCAAAAGATCGCCCGCGATCTGCAGACGCAGGAACTGATCGTACGGCATGTCATCGTTGAAGGTTTTGATCACCCAGTCTCGATAAAGATATCCCTGAGGATACATGCGAGCCTGAAAGGTATGCGCCTGGTCTTCGGCGAAGCGTGCAAGATCCAGCCAGTAACGTCCCCAGCGTTCTCCGTAATGCGGAGATGCCAGCAGTTGATCCACAAGCTGTGTATAAGCCTCCGGAGACTCATCCCTGACGAACGCTTCCACAGCCTCTGGTTCGGGAGGCAGACCCGTCAGGTCAAAATAGACTCGCCGAATCAAAGTCCGCTTGTCGGCCCTGGACGACGGTGTCAGTCCCTGTCGGTGAAGCTCCTGCAGGATGAAGCGATCCACATCCGTAGAGACTTGAGCGTCCTGCGGAACTTCAGGAAGCGGCGCACGAACAGGAGGCTTGAATGCCCAGTATTCGAGCCCCTTCTGATAGTCGATGCCGGTGGATTTCTTTGTGGAAGCCTCAGTTCGTGGATCCGCGGCACCTGTCTGAATCCACTGGTCGAAATCGTGCAGAACATCCTCTGGAAGCTTGCCCTTCGGAGGCATCTCCAGCCCTTCATAGCGCATGGCCTGAAGAAGCAGACTTTCAGTCGGCTTGCCGGGAACGAGAGCAGTGCCGGAATCACCACCTTCGAGGATTGCCGACTTCAGATCCAGCCTCAGGCCGCCTTTGGGAGTTGCGATATCCCCGGAGTGACATTCGTAGCAATGTTCGATCAGGACCGGGCGGATCTTCGTTTCAAAGAACTCAATCTGTTCGGTCGTTGGTTGTTCGTCCGTCATTCCGGCACGAATTGAAGCGCAAAACCACGCCATGAAGGCGAAGTACGTAATGCAGGAGCGATGCAATGAGTGTCTCATCTTGCGGTTGGCCTGCAAGAGGAAGGAGCAGGAAGGTGGGACTGGAAGACGAGGGGCCAGAATCCGGTGGGAACAGAAGTGTAACGGCGCACAGTCAGATAGAGCAATCAAGATCCAGTGTCGCAGGGCTTTCTGCAGTCGATTATCGATCCGGAACTCGACAATCGGTCAGGCAAGTGAAGCCCTGGTCATGCAGACGGCCCGTCACGGTCTCAACGCCGAGTGTTGCAGACTTGGTGCACTGAAAGAACCGTGCCGCGACATACACGGCTGATACGTTCGAAAGGAACGACTCCGGAGGATCAGCCGGACTTGAGGATGCGAAGGACATCGATTTCGGAGAACGGATATTCGTTCCCCGACTCCATTTTACATCCGGCCAGTGACATGCTGGAGATCGGAGTCACCCAGCGCACGGTGGCTTTGACGATCTGTTGCGCCATGGAGTTCGAAAGGTGACGTGCAGGAGTCCAGCGAACTTCAAGTTCGTTTCCGACGACCAGCGGCTGAGGAGTCTGAAGACACATGCCGCCTCGCGAATAATTCAGCACCGTCACGGAATGCACCTTGCTGTTTCCAGCGACCTGCATCATGGCACCGATCTTGGTCTGGAATCGCAATTGTCGTCGAAACGAACCGGTGCTGGCAATCAGCGTTTCCGGCGGAGCGGTTGTTGAAAGAGCGAGTCCCAGTTCTGACTGGCTTCCCTTGTGACTTGCCCAGTGAACAACACCTTTCCAGTGTCGTTCTTCGGGAGGAAACCCTGTCATCTGAATGATCTGGAAGCAGCTGCCAACCGGCATTGCTTTCGGAGTACGTACAAGCAGATCACAGCCTGCGGCTTCGATCAGGTTCGTCGGGACAGGCACGCCAGCTCGCGGATGCAGCACAATTTCGACATTCTTCGCCGGCGCTGGCGGCGAATCTATGGAACTGCGAAATCGGAGCGTAGACGAAAGTGCCATCCGGAACCTCTGGTTGCTGTAATCGACGATCCTCGCAGTATTGTCGAAGAGTCATCGTAAACCCTCCCCGTAGACTTGCGAAGAAACCCGCCAGCGCAGGGGAAGTACCCGCTACGCTGTACGAAAGCAAACTGAGTAATTTCCCGACGCTTCCGCCAGGGCTGCAGGCCTGGAACGAAAGTCTTCCCGATAGTTACGGCAAAGGTGCTCCAGTGGTTTTTGCTCCTGTGTCGGGCATTGGGAATGTCAGTGCGATCGTGCCCTGCCCTCCATCGGTGTTCTGTGATACCGGAATTCGAAACGTGGCTGATGCCAGCCTGCAGACTGCATTCTCTCCGGTTGAACAGTAGCCATAGGAGACTCGAAGCAGCAGAACTGCTGAGCCTGGCTGGCCCGTCAGTGGGATCGTGATTGACGCAACATTCTGGTCATTGACTGTGGCTTCATCACGCACTCCGATCGAGTCCGGGGCAATCAAGGTCTGTTCCCCTTCTGTGAACAGTTCCCAAGTGACCGGAGCAATGTCGTTCCGCTTGTGGCCTTCCGGGATCGTGAGTTGCAGATTGACCGCGACGGACGTTCCGGACGCGATCTGTTGTGCATCGATGCTGACAGCGGTCTTGCCGTCAGGCGTGTCGAGCTTCCTCGGTGGTTTCGGAGGCGTCAGGCCTGCGATGTCGAGCACCTTAACTTCTTTCGAAGCGATGGTTACGGACAGAATTCGGTGGTTGTTTGTATCCGCAATGAAGAGTGTGTCGCCCGAAACTGCAAGGCCGCCTGGTTCGCTCAGTTGATCCGTTCCGCTGCCCGGCTTGCCATTTCCGAGCCATGTGGTGACGGCCCCGGTGGCGAGGTCAATTTGTCGGATCTTGTGATTGTAGGAATCCGCAACAAGGAGCGATGACCCGTGAATGGCAATCCCAAGTGGATGCTGAAAACGAGCATCCGCACCAGTGGCATCGACATCACCAAAGGCGAACAGAGACTGTCCCTGTGGAAGTTCCGAGGTGCCTGCAATCGTGGTCACTGCACCGGCCGGATCTGTGGCAATCTTTCGAATGGCCGAGCCTTCGCTGTCTACGAGATACAGGAACTTCCCGTCAGTGTCGGCGACGATTTCCGATGGTTGAGCAAACGCGGATGCCAGCAGCGGGCCGTTGATCACGTCTTCTCGCCCGGTTCCCGCAAACACGGCAATTGTGGGACTTCCAATCACATGCGACCAGACCTGATGAGGACCCGCCATAGCGATATACAATGTGCCGTTGACGTGGCAAATCGACCATGGACTGTTCAGCGACGTCTCCAGAAGGCTGCCATTATCACGCATCCCTGGCGAACCCTGCTGTCCCGTTCCGGCCAGCGTTGATACCGTTTTCGAATCCAGATTGACCGTTCGAATCAGATGGTTCTCTGTATCCGCGACATACAGCATGTTGCCGACCAGTACCGTTCCCTGCGGATGATTGAACTCGGCCTCTTCGAACCCACCATCCTTCCGACCGCTGTTTCCCGTACCGATGACATGCTGCAGTTCGCCCGTGAAGCTTGTCACGATGATGCGATTATGATTGCTGTCGGTGACGAACAGTCTCTTGCCGGCTTCGTCCGCCAGAACTTTGCCAGGATAACGCAGAGGAGTCGGTTGGGCTTTGCTGGCTTCCGTCTGGAATACCAGCGGAGTTTCATCGAGTGTGCCATTGAATCGATGATATTCAATCAGCTTGCCGATCACGTTATCGAACAGCTCGCGGTTGCCTTCACCGCTCTGTGAACCACAGTAACGGCCTTCCGGATCAATGAGCGCCAATGTCGGCCATGCGCGAGTCCCGAACTTGCGCCAGATGATCATGTCACTGTCATTGACGACGGGATGCTGAATGTCGTAACGCATGATCGCGTCGCGAATGTTCTTCGAGTCCTTTTCGTTGTCGAACTTCGCGGAGTGAACTCCGATGACGACGAGCTGGTTCCCGTACTTCTCTTCAAGGAATTTCAAATCCGGAAGGACGTGCATGCAGTTGATGCAGCAGTAGGTCCAGAAGTCCAGAACGACGATTTTGCCTTTCAGGTCTTTCAGGTCGATCGGATGCGAGGTGTTCAGCCATTCTGTGCCGCCTTCCAGAATTCCTTCCGGGACTTTCACAGCTCGGGGAAACGGATCGACCGGAGCCTCCTTCCCTGCCTGCTGCCCCGCCGGGGCTGGCGGCGTCGCGGCCGGATCAGCTGGTGTTCCTTCCTGCCATGCTGCCGCATTCGTCACGGTCGCGAACTGGCAGATCGTGAAGAGGACAGTTGTGTGAACGAACGTTGAGAACCGATGAAGTCGCTTCATGGCAGGACTCAGTCAGGTGGGAGCAAACGGGAAACGCAGGGGTGTACAGCAGCAATGATGGAATCTGAGTGTAGCGGATCAAGAGGACGAATGGCGAGATTGGCTGAAATCACGCCGTTCCCGTGCCCTCAAATCGGCAGATTGCCTCATCAATCCTCGGTCTGAACGTCTTGCGGAGCCACTTGCGAGGCTGAAGGCTGGCACTTGCCCGCATTACGAACGATATGACCTGAATATTCGGCAAAGTTCAGCAGCTTCCCCGCGAGGAAGCGGGGCAAAAACTTACGGCAAACCGGCAAAAGTCCGGCGGTGACCCATGATTCAGTATTCATCCAGACGCTGGCGGATTCCTGATGTTGGACCGCTGAAGGCGATCTGGCTGTCCCCGTCCGTTTTCTGGACATCCTCCCATGTTACTCAGTGTCATGTCAGACTTTTCGCGGTGGATCTTTCAGGTTCAGAACATCGTTTCGAACCGATTGAACCACATGACACCCAACGACTACACCATCATGCTGATCCTGACGATCTGCATCGGATACGTGCTTTTGAAGGGCCGAAGCTGAACCGCTCGGAACATTGCAGAGCCCATGCAACTCGCACCAACGGCTGACGAGGATGATGCGCGAGGATTTTGAACCGCGGATAGACGCGGATGATCTCGGGTAGACCGCAGAGCGTCTTGCGGAGATGGCTCTTTACTGCGGCCGGCTTGAACCAGGCTCGCTTTTCTTCATCGCCGCCTTCTTCTTTTCCAGCAAGGCGTTGGCCATCACGCGGCGGACTGTGGAAAGAACCCAGGCGGAACTCAGCAGTGGCAGGCCGATGATCAGTGTCATGCCAACAACGATCGCGATCCACGAGTTACTTTTGAAACTTGAATCCATCGCGTCACCCAGCATGACGGATCCAAAGCAGGTCGCAAAGAATGTTGCCACCACAGCGACAAATGTCACAACGAAAACCGCGATCTGCTCCAGAATCGACAGCCGAGGTTCAGGCGATTGGGCTGGATCACTGGTCGCTGGTACCGCAAATGGATTTTCGTCCGCCATGAGTCACTTCCGGTTGTCACTCGTCTCAGGAGACAGGTCACAGGCAACCGGCGTTCTAATCAAATGGACCAGATTGATAAAGACTGATCAGATCCCGCGACTATTCGTCGTTGCTGCGACCGTTGAGCAGTCCCAGTTTGACGAGGTAATAGAGCAGTGTCAGCAGACTTGTGACAAACGCAGCGACATACGTCAGGGCTGCGGCATTCAGAACAGAATTCACGCCCTGCTGCTCATCCGGAGAAATGATTCCAAACTCAACGCACAGCTTCTTCGCACGACGACTCGCGTCAAATTCGACAGGCAGAGTAATCAGCTGAAACAGAACGACCGAACAGAATGCGATCACACCCAGCATCAGCAATGGCTTCGCGCTCATGATGACGCCGAGGAACAGGAGCAGTTCGGAAAACTGAGCACCGATGCCTACGAGCGGCACAAGAGCTGACCGAGCCCATAACGGGGCGTAATTGCGAGCATGCTGGATGGCATGCCCCGCTTCATGGCATGCGACACCCACAGCGGCGACTGACGGGCTGTCATACACATCCGGCGAAAGTCCCAGTGACCGTGTGGCCGGGTTGTAATGGTCGCTCAAGAATCCATCGGCCCGCTCAATGCGGACATCGTGAAGGCCGTACTGGTCCAGCATCACGCGCGCAGCCTGAGCACCCGTGTATCCACGACGAGTCCTGACCTGTGAGTACTTTGCAAAGGCCGACTTCACCATCAGGCTCGCCAGGCCAGACAGGACCAGTCCCGGGAGTGTGACGAAAAGTATGAATTTGATGTCGAAGAAAAAGCCCATCGCATTTGTCTCCTCATTCGAACCTGTTGATCTCTTGTTTTAAGCAGAAACGGATCTTTGCCCATCCGGATTCAGGAGGAACGCTCCTTGCTGGTTCATTCTTCCATTCCGGAATTCGCTTCTGCTGCACTTCTGGCAGCGCTTGGTCCTGGTCACTGGATTTGCAAGTGTTGTTCCGAACACGCAGAATCCGAAAATCGCCATGGATCCAGAAAGCGATCTGAGGCTCAATTTACTGCGAATTTTCTGCAGTGATTTGCTTGATGCCGAAGTCCCTTCCACTTCCGAAGTGATCACCATAGAAAAAGTGCTGGGTTATGATTCGAAAAATCCTGCCGGTCCGTCAGTGTCTGGCCGCTCTCACCGTTCTTGCTCTGATTGCTATTCCCCTCTGCGAACTCAGAGCACAGCAGCCTGTGGCGACCCAGGACGTGACCGCCATGCCTGCGGCAAAGCAGCCCCCCGTTCCAGCTCCCACGGTGAATCCTCTGATTTCAAAGATCGCATTCGGCTCCTGTTCCACCCAGGATGATCCTCAGCCCATTCTGCGAACGGTCCTCGAATGGGAACCTGATCTCTTTATCTATCTCGGCGACAACATCTACGGCGACACTCGCGACATGCAGTTGCTGGAGGCAAAGTACCAGAAGCTGGGGCGAAAGAAGGAATTCCAGGCATTGCGCGCTGCAATGCCCGTGATCGCAACATGGGACGATCATGACTTCGGTGAGAACGACGCGGGGAAGGATTTTCCGTTTCGCAGCGAATCGAAGGAGATCTTCCTTCGATTCTGGAATGAACCGAAGGACAGTCCGCGTCGCGCGCACGAAGGCATTTACACCAGCTACCGATTTTCTGATCCAGGGTCCGGCAAGACACTTCAGATCATTCTTTTGGATACTCGCTGGTTTCGAGACCCGCCACTTCGATCGCCGTTCGGATCATGGAAGAATGATTATCTGCCGGACACCGATCCCGCAAAGACGCTGCTCGGGGAAACTCAATGGGCCTGGCTGAAGGAGCGTCTGGAAGAACCAGCGGACCTTCGCATCATCGGCAGCAGTATTCAGTTTGGCCATGAACACAATGGCTGGGAATCATGGACGAACTTTCCTCGCGAACTGATGAAGATGGTCAAGCTCATCGAGGAGACTCAGGCGAACGGCGTTGTCTTTATCTCCGGCGACGTTCACTGGGGCGAACTGTCGATCCTGAAAACTCCGAACTGCTATCCGCTTTACGATCTGACCGCCAGCGGACTCAATCGCGACTGGGAGAATGTGGAACCCAACGGAAATCGATTCGGAGATGCCTGCATGGATTTTCATTTCGGTATGCTTGAGATCAATTGGTCCGGGAACCCGAGTGTACAGTTTCGGATTCACGACATGACGGGGCGAGCTCGTGTTCGCAAGACGGTGCGACTCAGTGAGCTTCGCTTTCCAGGCAGGCCATAAGAACAAAGCGGTGGTTGGGGAGCGATTGAGGACAATCGCTTTACATTGGGCAAAGATCATGGCACTTCAGATTCGCTGGAAACCTCTCATGAAGAAAATGGCGATTGCCGCTGGCGTCATCCTGACAATTGTTCTGGCGATTGTTGGCAGTATGTACTGGTACTGGTTCAATGCTCCGTTTCAGCAGACGGCCAACATTCAATACGGCGAGCGAGATGGGAAGCCGCTGATGATGGATGTCTTCCGACCTCCGCAGCAAAATGGTGCTGCGGTCGTGATGATGGTCAGTGGCGGTTGGAAGTCGGGGCCAGGGTCGATTCGCCCGTTCCTGTTCGCTCCGTTTCTTCGTCGAGGCTACACGGTATTTGCCGTTCAGCATATCTCGCAGCCGGAATGCACGATCAGCCATATCGTGGAGGATGTGCAGCGATCTGTTCGGTACATTCGCCTTCATGCGAAAGACTATGGAGTGGACGGAAAGCAGCTGGGTGTGATCGGAGGAAGTTCCGGAGGTCATCTCTCGCTGATGCTCGGCACAACCGGGAAGCCTGGTGATGCGACCGCCACCGATCCGCTCGATCAGCAATCCAGTGAAGTGCAGGTCGTGGCCTGTTTCTATCCGCCCACCGATCTGCTGAATCTTGGTGAGTCAACGGAAAATCCAGGCGATGGCGGACCACCGATCAGCTTTCGCAAAGGCTTCGGTCCGCGCGCTGAAACGATGGACGAATGGAAGAAGCTGGGACGCGAGCTATCGCCGATCTATCACATCTCGCCTCAGATGCCGCCCACGTTCATTGTTCACGGTGACGCAGATACTCTGGTGCCGCTCGATCAGTCCGAACGCTTCATCGCCGAATGCCGCCAGCAGAAGCTCGACGTTCGTCTCGACATCCGCCCCGGCAAAGGCCACGGCTGGCCCACCATGGTGCTGGACATCCTGGAGTTTGCGAAGTGGTTTGACGAAAAGCTGGGGAAGTGAGCGGGGGCTGGTTGCTAGTTCTTGGTTGTTAGTTCTTGGTTCTTAGCTGTTGGTTCCAAAACAACTTGCCCCCACCGGGTTGATCCCAGTGGTTTAACGGTTTTTGCACTACCGTGGCGGGGCGAGTTTCAGCTGGTAGTGCAGAGGCTGAATTCCACCGGGGTGAACCCGGTGGGGGGAGGACGGGGTTCCTTGTCACTGCGGGACGATGCTCTTCGGATCTGGCGTGCGGGAGTTGACTCGGTCAATTCTTCCCAGGCGGTGTCTCGCGCGATCATTGTAGACGGTGACTCGCTGAACATTGCGGGGCAGCGGTTTGCGCTGTCTGATGTGGATCGTGTGGAAGTTGTTGGTGCGGGGAAGGCGGGAGCCGGCATGGCCGCGGGCTTCGAACAGGCTCTGCGGGGTACTCCCTGGTTTGATCGGCTGTCAGGCTGGGTGAATGTGCCATCGGACTGTGTCCGGCCATTGCGGACGATTCATCTGCATCCGGGCCGACCGCCGGGAATCAATGAGCCTACAAAAGAAGTCATCGCGGGGACGAACGAGATTCTGCGGCGAGTCGAATCTCTGGGATCGCGAGACCTGTGCATCGTCCTTCTTTCCGGCGGAGCCAGTGCCCTGCTCTGCAGCCCGGTGGACGGCATTACGCTGGAAGAAAAACTCCAGCTCACTCGACTGCTCTCTTCCAGCGGTGCGCCGATTCAGGAACTGAATCTTGTCAGAACTCAGCTGTCCAGAGTGAAGGGCGGCCGACTGGCTCAGCGATGCTGCGCCGGGCACATGATCACGCTGGTGATTTCCGACGTGATTGGCGATCCTCTGGATGTCATTGGTTCGGGCCCGACCTTTTCCGCGAACGCTCGCCCTAAAGACGCGCTCGAAGTTCTTGAGCGGCGTGCGCTCATCGAGCGAACTGCAGCATCCGTACTGAACATTCTGCGGGCGATGGCAGAACGTGAATCGCACGCATCGGAGCTCACCGCCTCCCGCTCGCAAGCCGTGCAGCATGTGATTGTCGCGAGTAACCGCATCGCGATTCAAAGTGCGAGTCAGGAAGCGCAACGTCTGGGATATGACGTTGCGGAAGTTCTGCACGATGTGAAAGGCGACGCTGCGACTCAGGGGCGTTCTGTGTTCGGCAGGCTGAAGCAGCTTCGCGACGAACAGCGGTCTTCAGCAGCTGGTGGAGGCCGAAGACTGTGCGTGATTGGCGGGGGCGAAACAACGGTCAATGTCGCTTCCGCATTGGGCTCGGCCGGCAAAGGAGGTCGCAATCAGGAGTTCATGCTTGCAGCACTGGCAGCGGAGCAATCGCCAGCCGCGTGGAATGCAATCGCGCTCGTCTCCGGCGGCACTGATGGCGAAGACGGCCCGACCGATGCTGCCGGAGCCTTCTGCGATGAAGCAATTGCCGCGTCAGCCGCCAGCCAGACACCATCCGCAACGGAGTCACTCGAACGTCATGATTCCTGGACCTTCTGGAATCAACTCAACGCCCTGATCCGCACTGGCCCGACTCATACGAATGTGATGGATGTGTTTGTGGGCGTTGTGGGAGAGACGCAAACGAACCGCGAATGAAGGCGGAAGCCAAATTGGGTAGCACGCCTGAAGGGCGTGTGCCGCAGGCGCCGGAAGCTGACGAGTGCATGCCGTATTGCCGAGACACGTTGCACTGGTATGACCACGCTCTCCCTTCGGCTTCTGACCGCTTCATGTCACAGGCTGCACCTGTGCTACCCGATCTAGTTTGCGTGGGCCGAAAGAAGCGGAAGGACAACACTCGACACGACTGGCTGCGATTATCTTCCGTCAAGCGCCGGAAGCTGATGCCTGCATGCGAAATTGCAAGCTCAGCCGGCCCCGGAACCACCACGCTTTACACTCAGCCCTTCTTTGGTGCGAACCCGCGACGCATTGTGTTTTCGGAGATGTTGACCGGGATGACAAACTGCTGCAGGTAATCCGGGCCGCCGGCTTTGCTGCCGATGCCCGACATGCGGAAGCCACCAAACGGATGCCGCTGCACCAATGCTCCTGTGATCTCGCGATTCAGGTACAGGTTGCCCACCTCGAACTCATTGCGGACTCGACGCAAAGTCGCCGGGCTGCGACTGTAAACGCCACCGGTGAGTGCATAGCGAGTTCCGTTGGCCACGTTCAGGGCATCATCCAGAGTGCGAACTCGAATCACCGCCAGTACCGGGCCAAAGATTTCATTCTGAGCCAGCGGCGAAGACGGATCCACATTCGTGAAGATGTGAGGACCGACGTACGTGCCCTGCTTTCCGGCCGTTCCGGGATCAACACCCAGCACAAGAGTACCGTGGACTTCCGGGTCGACCTTGCGAATCACTTCCATGATGCGTTCGCGTGCTTCTTCATCGATGACCGGGCCGATCTTTGTGGCTGGATCTTCTGCTGGTCCGATCGTCAGACTCTTCGTCGCATCGACCAGTCGGTTCAGAAACTGTTCGTGAATCGAATCCAGCACGATGACTCGGGAACACGCAGAGCACTTCTGGCCAGAGTAACCGAACGCACTGCGAATGATGCCTGAGACAGCCTCGTCCAGATCCGCATCTTCGTCGACGATAATGGCATTCTTACCGCCCATCTCCGCGATGACTCGCCGCACATTCTTCTGACGCTTGTCGGTATCCGCAGCCGCTCGGTGAATTTCAAGACCGACGGTTTGTGAACCAGTGAAGGCCACAAGGTCCACATCCGGATGAGACACCAGGGCTGGCCCGATATCTTCGCCAACACCGGGCACGTAATTGACGACGCCATCAGGTACGCTGGCGTTGCGGATAATCTCCATCAGCTTTGCCGCGACGACAGAAGACTGTTCCGCCGGCTTCATGACAACGGTGTTGCCCGTCACCATCGCAGCGACCGTCATGCCGGTCAGAATGGCCAGAGGGAAATTCCATGGAGCAATGACGACGCAGACGCCTCGTGGACGATAGATGTAACTGTTCTCTTCGCCCGGGAAGTCCGTCTGCTGAGGCTCCGCCATGTGGCGCATTTCGTTGGCGTAGTACATACAGAAGTCGATCGCTTCTGCCACATCCGCATCGGCCTCCAGCCAGGTCTTGCCAGTTTCGTAGATGATCCACGCCGCCAGTTCCAGCCGGCGTTCTCGCATTTCCGCGGCCATCAGTTCGACATATTCAATACGAGTATCGGCGGGAGTTCGGCACCACGTTTCAAACGCGCGGCGAGCTGCTTCCACGGCGTCGGTGGCCTGATCCACATTGGCCGACGCGACACGACCGATGATCTCAGAAGTCTTCGATGGATTGCGAGAAATCAAGGTCGTTCGGCTGTCGCACGACTTTCCATCGATGACCAGAGGGTAGGTTTCCCCCAGCTGCTCACGGACAAACGACAGAGCCTGCGACATGGCTTCGCGGTTTTCCGCCACGGAAAAGTCCGTGAGCGGTTCGTTCTGGAATCCGGCTGCGGGTTCTTCGGACACAGGTGGCTCAGCAGCAGCTCGCTTGGACGGCTTCATGAGGAGGTTCTCGATCGCAGCGTGTTCGTTAAATGACTGGCGGAGGAAAGAATCGTTTGAGGTGTTTTCAAGAAGGCGTCGCACCAGGTACGCCATTCCGGGAATCAGCTGCCCGAACGGAGTATAGATGCGGACTCGTTGGCCACGTTCCAGAAACAGCTGAGCCTGTTCGTCGCTCATTCCGTACAGCATCTGGATTTCCAGAGCCTGATCCGGAACCTTCACCTCTTCAGCCCAGGCTAGAGCATTTGCGAGGCTTCGAAGGTTATGACTGGCCAGCGCCGGCCGAAGCCATTCGTGATTCTCCAGAAGCGTGCGGCTCAGTCGTTCGAAACTGTCATCCGACTGCCATTTTCGCTGGAAGACTGGAACCGGCCAGTTGCGATATCGGGCCGTGATCGACTCGTAATCCCAGTACGCTCCCTTGACCAGACGAATCGTGATGGGTGTTTCACGCTTCCTGGTCCAGTCGAGCATCTTCTGCAGATCCTGCTCGGCGGATTTCAGATATGCCTGAACGACGATGCCGCAGTCTGCGTAATCGCGAAACTCTTTCTCCATCATGACGCGGCGAAAGATCTCAAAGGTCAGTTCGCGATGGTCATTCTGTTCCATGTCGATATGGACGTAAGCCTGGTTCTCCCGAGCCGCCCGCAGGATCGGCCTAAGCCTCGCGGAGACTCGTCGAATGGTTCCTTCCGCATCGACGTTCGCAAATCGGCTGTCCAGAGCCGTCAGTTTCAGACTGACGTTGAGTCGCGGAATATGACCAAGATGGTTCTGGTCAAGGAGCGTGTCTTCGGGCCACTGGTTGACCTGAGGTCCCAGGCCCTGAATGAGATCAAGGTAAGACTGCTGATAGCGGTCGGCTTCCGGTTCACTGATGACGGATTCACCGAGCAGGTCCAGAGTAAACGCGTAACCGTTGCGTCGCACTTTGCGAACGGACTGCAGCACTTCATCGACATTACTGCCGGCGATGAAACGTCGGGCCATCCGAGCCGCGTTTGTGCGGGCATTGTACGCGAGGGCACGACTGAGGATCGTGTTGCCTGTGGTCAGATCCAGTCCGATTCGAGCGGCCCATGGGAGACGATCTCGAACTTCCTCGAAGTACTCTTCCAGATGTCGAGCAATCGACACGTGGTCGCGCAGCATCGGAAGAACATCGACGAAGCGAAACATCTGAATCTTGATGGCTTCATCATTCATCGCCCACGACATCAGCCGATCTTCCCACCAGCGACTGTGGAAGATTGAGGGCGATCGATGAGTTACTCGGGAAAACAGCTCCTGGCCAATTGCCTGGGTGCGCTGTTCAACCCGATCTTCAGTCGAATTCGCGGAAGAACTCTTTGCTGCCTTTTTGGCCATAATCCGAGGTCGTTGTGTCTCTTGCGTCAACTGGGGGGAAAACTGCTTTGGGGCAAACTGATGATGGCAGAGCGAAATCGCTGCGCCGCCGATACCCCCGAACTCAAAGCTCCCACAGCACTTCCGGGACGAGACACTCAAATCTCAGACAAGATTCAGGACTGCGGTGAGAGGCGGGATTCTAAGGGGAGTCTGTCCTGGGGAAAGCAGAGTCTCCCAGATTCTCAGCACGGGATGACAACTCCGCTACAGTTTCTGTGACAGGAAGGTTACCATTACGGGGAGTCGCGGCAGTCCAGTGACGATTCTGCGCCCATTCTCGCAGCCTCTTTTCACTTCCCGCGCTGTTCGTTGCCTGTGTGGGGAATTGCCCCAGGACAGACTGTTTCTTTGAAGGGAGAGCACTATGCCGTTCCGACCCTGGATGCGTCTTCGGGTAACTCTGGCAGTTTTGGGGCTGATGCTGATTGCTGGTCCGGTTGTTTCCTCAGTGAATGCGGGCGACGCCGAAAAGGAGTTTGCAACAACTCACAAACAGGTTCGCATCATTAAGCCGATGCATGATGGAAAAGCGATCCAGCTGAATACATTCTGCCTGGATCGTGAAGGCAATGTCGTGGCCTGCGTTGGTGGAACTGCTCCGGAATACGTCATGAATCCGGACGGAAGTCAGCAGGTTCGGGTCGTCAATATGCCGAATCTGGTGCAGGTGTATTCGCCCGAAGGTGAACTTCTGCGAGCGACCGAAACAGTGTTCCGACCGACTGCTGTGAACGTCTCTCCTGATGGCATGATCTTCGTCGCAGGCGACGGGAAAGTCGCAAAGATCGGTGCGGATGGCAAGATCATTCAGACAGCCGATTCGCCTCACATTGGAGACATCGAAACCTTCAAGCAGCGAATTGTTGAGGCGGCAAAGAAGCAGGCGGAAGAGAACGTTACTCGTTATCGCCAGCAGATCACCACGATCGAGGAGCGCATCAAGACGATCTCGGACAAGCCGGAAGCAGAACGCACGGAAATTGAAACCAAGCGACTGGCTACGTACGAGCAGCAGAAGGCCTTGTACGAGAATCAGCTGAAGGTTATGGAGAAGCAGGAAGTCTCTGAAACCAGCATGAACGCCGCAGTGACTCGAAAATTGGGCATTACGGCCCTCGCGGTCACCAGCAAAGATGTGTTTGTCTGCAGTGTGTCCGTCGAAGGAACCGGCTACGAAGTCTGGCGATCGACTCACGAGTTTTCAGAACCAGTGCGAGTTGTGAAGAACATGGGCGGCTGCTGCGGCCAGTGCGATATTCAGGCCACAGAGAATCATCTGGTGCTGGCAGAGAACACTAAGTTCAAGGTGGCTCTGCTGGACCGAGATGGCAAGCGAGTCTTCGACTTTGGCAAGGGTGACCGCAAGGCGGTGGACGGTTTCGGAAGTTGCTGTAACCCGATGAATGTTCGCTGCTGCGACAATGGAGACATTCTGACGGCAGAGTCCAGCATTGGAACGATCAAGCGATTCAATGACAAAGGCGAACTGGTTGGCGTCGTCGGCAAAGCTCGAATCGGCGGCGGCTGCAAGCACGTGGCACTTGGGTTCGACAGCAAGCGAGACCGCTACTACATGATGAATGTGGACCGCGATCACATCTGCGTGATGCTTCCCAATGCCGAAGCGCCGGAACTGACGTCCGAAGAACAGATGGCAAAGACGGCTCGAGAAGGGCTCGGTCAGAAGCTTGTTGGTGTCTGGACTCTGACCGGCAGTCAGCCGGAAGCTGCTCAGCCGAAGAGCGTTCCTGCAACACGAATCATTGCACGACCTGCCCTGGTTGTGCCTTTAGTGCAGGTTGAAAAGGCAGAAGCGAAAGAAGGGAAAGAGGACAAGGAAGCCACGGCAGAGCAAAAGGCTGCAGAGCAAAAGGCTGAGGTTAAGGTCAGCCCCAGGGTGGTGAAACCCGCAGCTCCGCTGGTCCGAATTGCAACGACCAACACCTATGCGGCCACGAAACTGACGTTTGCAGCCGACGGTTCGATGGCCGTTGACGGCGGACTCAGTTCGACGGGTGATCTTGCCTGGGAGCCGATTCGCCAGGACGGCAATACTCTGTACGTCTCAAAGATCCAGGGCGACATTCAGTACTATGAGTTCAAAGTCGAATTCATCAGCGACGATGAAGCCAATATTTCCCTGATGATGAACGAGCGTGTTCTGAGCAGCAATCGATACCAGCGATCGAAAGAACAGCCGGAAGAACCAAAGACTGAGGAAACGAAGAACGAGTAGATTCCGCCTTTGCGTTGCTGCCGGGCTCACGACTACTCTTAGTTGACTCATGCGAGCTGAAGTGCCTCCGGGTGTTTCAGCTCGTTTCTTTTCCAGCCGGTCACAGAATCCGGTCACAGGACTATGAAGAAGAAACGTTCGAACAGATTTGACGACGAATTTTTCGATGATGATCTGGATGGCGAATTTGGTGACGAGTTCGACGATGACGGTCACTTCGACTCCGATCAGGAAGACGACCGCGATGAGCATCAGCCTCAGGTGCGTCGTCTGAAATCATGGACGGATCGGTTGATTGCCGATTGTGCGGCGGAGTTGCGTGGCCCGAAGGTGCTGGTCATTCTGACTCATGGCACAACGCTTGCGTCGGCCTTGCGAGAGGTGCGGCCGGATCTGTCCTTTACATTTTTCACGCCGGAGCATTTCTTCTTTCGGACTCTGCAGCAGTATCACGGAGATGATTCGAAAGGCGGTTCAAAAGCCGTGAACCCCCAGGCGCCGCAGCTTGTCTGCGCGGCGGATCTGCCGGAGGGCGAGTTCGATGACGTGATGTTCGCGACGTCGTCCGGTGATTCCTCCGATGTGGCACAGGAGATGTTTCAGGCGGTTCATCAACGCCTGCGGTCGGGAGGCAAGTTCTTTGTTTCGACGAACAATCCCAAAGATCGCTGGGTGCAGAGTCAGCTGAAGACACTGTTTCCGAAAGTGGACGTACGAAAGTTCAAGCACGGTGTCGTTTGTGTGGCCGATCGGACGGCACCGCTGAAAAAGGTCCGCGGCTTTCGGGCTCGCTTCGACTATCGGCTGGGCGAACGCGTTGTGATCTGTGAGACGCGACCGGGCGTCTTCAGCCATCGTCGACTCGACGGCGGCGCGCGAGCGCTGATCAAGTCTCTGGGCCTGATCACAGAGGCTGGAGAATCGCCAAAGAAGATTATTGAGATGGGCTGCGGGTGTGGCTCCGTTTCGATTGCTGCGGCGATTTCATTTCCCGAATCGCAGGTCCTCTCCATCGACAGCGATGCCCGGGCTCTCGACTGTACTCAGCAGACAGCTCGACTGAACTCCGTGACATCGATTGAGACACTGTTGCTGTCTGATGGCGTTGTTCCGAGCCCCGGGGCGTGGGATCTGGTGCTCGGAAATCCCCCCTATTATTCCGACTTTCGGATCGCAGAGCTGTTTCTTCAGGCGGGGCGGAGAGGGCTGAAGCCGGGCGGTCGCATTCATATCGTGACCAAGCCTACCGAATGGCAGGCGGCTCGAATGAACCAGCTGTTTATTGGGCTGGAAACTCACAAATTCGGCGATTACGTGGTGTTTGTGGCTCGTCAGAAGTCCTGATCGAGGGATTCGGGACGGTAAGGATTCGGGGCACCTGAGGTTGTGTAGAAAGCCGTTTTCCGGCGAGATACCGCGGTTCAGACAATTCTCAATTGGTCTTCTGCCAGATCCGGCAGGTTTGCTATCCTGCCAGAGTCGTCATTGGCTGTTTGGATTACCGCTTATGGCTGAGCCCCTGATCGGCTCTTCGAATTCGTTGTTTGCCGGGAGTATTTTTCATGGTGTCTCGTGGGTTTCGCTCATTGTTGATGTTGGCTGCAGCAGTCGTCCTGTCGGCTCCGCTGATGGCGCAGGATGCACTGGCATGGAAGTTCACGGCAGGTGAAAAGCTGACTTACGTGGTGCAGCAGAAGACGGACACCGAGCTGGATTTTGGCGGCCGAAAACAGGGCGTGTCCATGCAGCAGACGATGCACATGGGCTGGAACATTATGGATGTCGCCAGCACCGGCGATGCTCAGATGAGCCAGGTGGTGGAACGAGTGTCCATGAAGTCTGAAGGTGGCCCTGTTGGCAGCTTCGAGTACGACTCAACGGCCTCAACGCCTCCGGAATCTCCTCTGGCCCGTACGATGGCTGATGTGTTTGCCAAGATCATCGGCCAGGATTTTCCGATCACGATGAAGCCAAGTGGCAAGATCACCAAGGTCACCGTTCCTGAAGGTCTGCTGAAGACTCTCAGCCAGGCCGGTGCTGCCGGAAACGCAATTAACGAAGACACTCTGAAGCAGATGATGACTCAGTCGGCCATTACGCTGCCAGAGACGCCGGTGAAGAAAGGTGATACCTGGGAGACCAGCCAGAAGGTTGAGCTTCCATTCGGCACGATGACGGTTTCTTCGAAGCTGACTTATCAGGGCGTTGATACTTCATCCGGAATGGCACGCATTGACATGAAACCGTCAATCTCCATGAAGGCCAAGGAAGGTGCACCGCTTTCTCTGACTGTCACAAAGTCTGACGGCAAGGGAACGGTTCTGTTTGATATCGCCAAAGGCCGCATCGCTCGATCTGATCTGAATGTGACGATGGAAATGAGCGTGAAGCAGTTTGGTCAGACGGTCAACCAGACTCTGAAGCAGGAAACCTCTATGGTTCTTGCCCCATAATCGAATCCCGACGCTCGTGGAATTCTAAAGGCCCCGGTCACTCGACTGGGGCCTTTTTCGTAGTCGAGTCATTCCATGACTCGAATCTGGTTCCCTTCATGCGGCAATGAAAAGCTCGCGGCGTTTGTTGGATCGACTCTGGGCTGTGACATCCGCCTGCTGAAATCATCCCAACCCGATGCGTCAGCGAGGGATCATACTGCGCTGGTGGTAGATGCCACGAACAGGACTCGCCACGGGCGGCTTGATGAGCTTTCGGTCATGGAATGACCGCACTACGTAGTCGAGTCATTCCATGACTCGAACTCTTTCCCTGCCGGTTGTAATGACAAACCGTTGGCGACCTGGGTGCGGCGTGGTTATGTATTTTGCCTCCGGCATTCTGTTGTTCGGAAGTATTGAACAGTCCACGCCGCTTTGCGGCCTTAAAAGCATCCGGTCATGGAATGACCGTGCTACGTAGTCGAGTCATTCCATGACTCGAACTCTTTCCCTGCCTGTTGTAATGACAGGCCGTTGGCGACCTGGGTGCGGCGTGGTTGTGTATTTTGCCTCCGGCATTCTGTTGTTCGGAAGTATTGAACAGTCCACGCCGCAGGCGGCTCGATGAGCTTTCGGTCATGGAATGACCGAGCTACAGGGTTTCCTCAACGACTGGGTTAGTCAGCTTCCCGATCCCATCGATTTCAATGGTGATGCTGTCGCCGGCTTTCAGGAACAGCGGTGGTGTCTGAGCAAAACCGACGCCGTGTGGCGTGCCGGTCAGAATCACAGTTCCGGGAGCAAGGATGTTGCTGGAGCTGAGGAATTCAATGAGTGTCGGGACATCGAAGATCATGTCGTTCGTGTTCCAGTCCTGCATCGTCTTTCCGTTCAGGACAGTTCGGATTCCCAGTTGATTGGGATTCGGAATTTCATCCGGCGTCACAAGGGCCGGGCCCAGAGGACAGAAGGTGGCAAACGTCTTGCCTCGGCACCACTGCCCTCCTCCGCCATTGCGCTGCCAGTCCCGGGCACTCACATCGTTGGCACACGTGTAACCCAGAACGTACTTCAACGCGTCAGCTCGGGAAACGTTGTAACACTGTTTGCCAATGACGACGGCAAGCTCACATTCATAGTCGACCATGTCGCTGCGAAGTTTGCGAGGAAGAATGATCGGGTCGCCGGGATTCTGAACCGTCGATGGTGTCTTCATGAAGAGCACCGGATGTTCAGGAATCGCCTGCTTTCCTTCTTCGGCATGCTTTCGATAATTCAGGCCAATGCACATCACGGCAGCCGGTGACAGTGGTGCCAGCGTCTTGCTCGCGGTCACTGTTTGCCCCGTTGGCTGAAGACCGGTGTAGAGATCGCCACTGAGTCGTTCCAGAGTTCCATCGTTGCGAACGGACGCAAAGCACACTTCGCCGCTGGCCAGCTGAATACGACTGATCTTCATCTTGAAAACTCCTGAGCCTGTTACAAAAAACGGTGGGTCGAAAAACGTGAAAGCATCATCGTAGCGAAGCAAAGCTTTGCATCCCAGTAACCCAAGTAGGTGCCGCTTGCCGAGCGGCACCTTGCGGCCT
>CAZIGZ010000022.1:32406-44672 GCA_964538835.1 uncultured Chitinophaga sp.
TTTGCATCCCAGTAACCCAAGTAGGTGCCGCTTGCCGAGCGGCACCTTGCGGCCTGCCGCAACCAGTGACCATTAAGGTTGCCATGTTCTGAATGGCGGCCGTGGAACCGACGCGTCGTCCGTGTTTGTCGCGTTGAATGAGTGGCATTGGCATTATGTTCATGCAAGAACAGGTTCGCCTTTGGCGAAAGTCCCGCCCGGCAGGCGTGACCTACCAGGAAACTCCTGCGACCTCGCTCGTGCGAGTTTGCCAAGCAGGCGTTCATCGGGCACAACTCCGCTCATGGATCCTGGTATGACTGCCGGGATCGTGTGTGGACTCAGTGTTTTGGAAATGGTGACAACACGATGCTTCGAAACTGTTTCATTTTGGCAAGCTGTTTCATCGTTCTCATGCTGCACGCAGCAGCAGTTCATGCTCTGCCGCAGGTGTATCGTGACCGGGTGGAGCCTCATTGGGACAAGACGGGAACTCGATTCTGGTATCGAACCGACCTGTTTCAGGGGCGGCGTGAATTCACGATCGTCGATGCTGAAAAGGGCGCGAAGTCTCCGGCCTTTGACGCAGTGAAAGTGGCCTCGCAGCTGAAGGAGATGCTTGGTCGTGATGTGGCATCGGAAAAACTGCCGATCGATGAACTTCAGTTTCTCGACGATGTGGCTCAGAGAAAGCTGATCGGGCCCGATGGTGCATTCATCTGGAATGACCAGACGGCCACACTCACAAAGGACGCGACTGGAACTTCCAGTGGTGCTCTGAAGCTGGAGCTTCCGCCTCGTCCTTCAGGGAGTTCTTCCGACGATACGGAGCTTGTCATCGTCAACAGTCTGCCGTTTGAAGTGGAACTGTTCTGGATTCCGGCCGACGGTGATGTTCGCAGCTATGGCCGCATCGCCCCCGGAGAAACTCATCGCCAGCACACGTTCGCCACCCATTCGTGGCTGTTTCGAAAGCTCGATGGTACGAACCTTGGGGCCGCTGTGGCTGCGCGAGGATCCAATCAGTGGAACCTGACTCAGGAATCGCTCGACACGGTTCAGCGTTCGGAAGGACGACGTCGAGGGCGAAGACGCCAGGCTCCGGAAGCTCCTGAGAACCCCGCATCGCCTGACGGAAAATGGCGTCCGTTTGCAAAGGACCATAATCTCTGGGTGCGTTCACTGGAGGATCAGGCCGAAACGGCTCTGACGAAAGATGCGACGGCGTCTAATACGTTCCGCAGAGATGCACAGCGCAGCCGAGCTGTCGGGATGGACTATGAACAATCCGACTTCCCCGACCAGATTGTCGAAGTGCAATGGTCGCGGGATTCGCAGTATCTGCTGGCATTTCAGACAACGCCTGTCGAAGAGCGACGAGTTCACCTGATTGAAAGTACTCCGTCTGATCAGCTGCAGCCGAAATTGCAGTCGTATCCGTATCAGAAGCCCGGTGACCCGATTCCTCAGATGACTGTCAGATTGTTTCGCATGTCGGACAGAACGGAAGTGCCTGTCTCGATGGACCTGATGAAAAACCAATGGTCGCTAGATTTTCAACGATGGAGCAATGATGGCAAAAGGTGCTATCTGCTGTTCAATCAGCGAGGACATCAGGCGCTGCGGCTTCTGGAAGTGACTCTGGAAACAGGAGCGGTTCGGGCCATCATCGATGAAACCAGCAAGACGTTTATTCATTATTCATCGGACGGCAAGTTTGAATTGCGCTGGTTGCCGGAACAACAGGTTTTGTGGGCCAGTGAGCGCTCAGGCTGGAATCACCTGTATCGCTACAATCTGGATTCCGGTGAAGTGCTGAACGCAATCACGTCGGGAGACTGGAACGTGCGTCGCATCGAGAACATCGATGAAGCGAAGGGGCAAATCTGGTTCTATGCCGTCGGCGCTGTGCCTGGGCAGGATCCGTATCATGAGCATTTCTGTCGAGTGAATCTGGATGGCAGTGGCTTCGTCGTTTTGACGGAAGGCGACGGGACTCATGGAATCACGTGGTCACCGGATCGGCGCTGGTTCCTCGATCGGTATTCACGAGTCGACCTGCCACCTGTCACGGAGTTACGGGATGCCGACGGAAAGCTCTTGTGTGCTCTGGAAGCGGGTGATGCCAGTGAGCTGATCGAGGAACGAGGATCGCTGCCTGAGAGATTTGTGGCCAAAGGACGTGATGGTGTTACCGACATCTGGGGCATTATTCATCGTCCAAAGGACTTTGATCCGAATCGAAAGTACGCCGTCATTGAGAACATCTATGCGGGGCCGCATGATCATCATGTTCCGAAGGAATTCCGAGCCGGCTGGGGCCATCAGCATCGAATTGCGGATGAAGGCTTCATCGTGGTTCAGATCGACGGCATGGGAACAGCGTGGCGTTCGAAAGCGTTTCACGATGTCTGCTGGAGAAATCTCCGTGACGCAGGTTTTCCGGATCGAGTCGCCTGGATCAAAGCGGCCGCACAGAAGTATCCTCAGATGGACACAGAGCGAGTCGGCATTTACGGTGGTTCGGCTGGCGGGCAGAACGCGATGGCCGCGGTATTGTGGTATGGAGACTTTTACAAAGCAGCCGTTGCCGACTGTGGATGTCATGACAACCGCATGGACAAAATCTGGTGGAATGAGCAATGGATGGGCGTCGTGGAAGGAGATCACTACGCTCAGAACTCGAACATGGAGAATGCTCATCTGTTGCAGGGAAAGTTGATGCTGGTCGTTGGCGAGCTGGACCGTAATGTCGATCCTGCCACGACGATGCAGGTCGCAAAGAAACTCGTCGCTGCTGACAAAGACTTTGACCTGTTGATTGTCCCGGGAGCCGGCCATGGAGCCTGCGAAACTCCGTGGGCCTCCAAACGCCGCACAAGGTTTTTCGTCGAGTCACTCGGCGTGCCAAAATAGTGTAGAGCGGCTGTCCTCAGCCGCTTCGAATTGTGACGGCGTTTCCATGAGAGAGGTTCCTCAGAGAGTGAGGGAGCGATAGAGGACAATCGCTCTACTTTATTTCTCATCCACTGATTTTGACGCCGAGACTTCTCGAAACGGGCCTGGTTCCGGATAGGCGATCGCTCTGAGTTGACGTTCCAGGACATCTCGAAGACCGGCTTGCCAGAGGATCGGCACGAGGACGCTGATCTGGTCTCGCAGAGAGGCTTGAGATTCCTTCTGACTGCGGATGAGAACCAGGACGGGACGCGTCGTCGCATCGTTCTTCATTCCAAAGCTGTCGCGGAATCTGGTGTCGAGGTCTTTCACAAAGACTTCGAAGTCTTCAGCGGGCATATGCTGGACGCGGCGAACGAGGATGGAAATCAGAGTCTTGAGGAGACAATGTTCCGTCAGATAGGGATCGAGATCCTTCATCAGTGTGTCCTGGTCCAGTCGTTCAAGCCCGGCCTTCGCGACGATGTGGCTGGCATTCGATCCCATGTAAGCCAGCACCAGGGAATCCAGCGGTCCCCAGCCCGGTGGGTTCACTGCGTCTTTGATCAGCGTCTGCCATGCTTCTCTGTTCCCCATCAGAACAGATCGCTTAATTGCGACAGCCAGTTGTCCACAGCCGGAATTTAGAGGTCCCATGCGTTGCAGGCAGTAGTGGATCGTGTCGAAGCCAGCCGGTGGTTTGTCAAGAAACTCACCAGACTCTGGCAATTCGAAGCTACCCGTTCGAGTATACTCGGGGAAGAAGCTGAGCAATTCTCGAACCATGTCCGGATTGTTCGCGAGTTCGGCCATGATCTGTGAAACGATCGGCGTGGAGTGTGAGTCGGAGTTCAGCATCTCCTGACAATGCAACTGGACGAGTGAGGGGATCCATGCCTCAGCGGACCAGTGATTCTTCATCGTTCGGAAGGTATTGACTGACTCGGCAAGTTCTTTGTCAAAAGCACCTTTGGCGGTGGCAAAGGTCAGCTTCACGTCCGCGGACGGACGCATTTGAAGCTCAAAGCTGGTTTGTTTCTCGGACTGCTGCAGTTTGCATGTGAACTTTTTGGATTCCACGATCGACTGCGTGCCCTGCCGAGTCAGTGTGGCGGGGGACTCGCTGTCTTCCTTGAACAGGTGAATCAGGGCTGCCGGCGTGCAGGTCAGAAGCAGTTGCAGCCCGGAGACTCGGCGTGAATTGGTAATGGCCCCGAAGCGGAAGTCGGCTCTTCGCGGATCGTTCTCATCATCCGGTGCTTTCCCATTGAGCGTCAGCATGATGGAACAGTACTGAGGGCCTTCCGGAGTCATCCAGCAGTTTCCGGACATGGGATACGCCACGGCCATGAATGAATCCGCGAGGGCAAAGGTTCGCGTGTCGATGGTTTGCCCGGCCGGATCAAGAATCGTGATATGAATGATGGCACCTCCCTTTGGTGACAACGTTCCACGAATTCGGCAGCGGTTGTCCGGCGACATGCCTCGAAAGGCGAGCGAACCGATGTTCGAGACATGCACACCGCTTTGAGTGAACGCCTGCATGAGGCCGGTCTGATCCGCGGAAAGTTCCTTCAAAGAGAATTCGGCATCAACGGTCAGGTCAGGACTCTTTGGGTCGCGATGCCACCGAGACAACGCGACTCCGAACGAGCGAGCAAACTCCTGAATGTCCGAAAGTTGGTCGTTCAGGCCTGGGCCGTAATCGTATTCCACAACATCGATGTGCAAAGGCACGGCATGATCCGGAGAGAATGGATGTTCGTGCCAGACTCGCACCGACAGAAAACGCCCGGAGTCCAGAAGCTTGCGACGAATGCGTTTGACGAGATCCTGCGAGAAGTACAGTTCCGGTGACAGGTCGAGGTACTTCAGCACCTCGTCCTGACCATTCATCTGCAGGCCGGCAATCTGCACCTCAGAGATTGGTTGCCGGTTACCGAGTGACTGCAGGTGAATCGTGGGGATGATCCGCTTTTGAGACGCATCAATGCGATACATTGCTTCGAAGTTGGCAAAGAGAAAGCCGTCCCGAGCGAGGTATTTTTCGATGGCCTTCTTCAGATCATGTTGCGCCTCCTCGAGCGGATAGAATGGTGCACCCGGGTAAAGCGACGGCAGTCCCGGCTCTCGGTCGTCGCCAAGGAACGGAACATCGTTCTGATTCATAACGGACTGTCGTAGTTGATGCTGCAACGAAGCTCGAATGGACTCATCATCATGCAGAACTTCGATCTCGCCGAGTCGATAGATCTCCGGGGTGCGGCTTCCGAACAGCACAAAGGCTTCGGTTTCCTGAACCTGGATGTCGATGTCGTTCATCAGGATCCCCGCACGCTGAAAGCCTTCCTGAATTTGTTCCATCAGCGTCTGGGCACGTTGCTGGGCATTCTCTGCCTTCCGTAGCTCTTCCATCAGATCCGGATTTGTCATGAGACCGAACTGAATGTTGTCGGCGGAGAAGTACTGAGTTCCGTTCACTTTGATGCGGAAGTGCTCCGGCTGTGTCCTGACGAGACTCGCCGACGAATCCGGATTCGCTTCGGGCTCCTGGGCCTGGATAAACCGCTGAGTCAGAAGCTCCGAGAGGACAATGATGCAAAACAAGAAAAGTAATCGCAGACTCACGGTTCGGATTCCTGCAGAGGGCACATCATTGAGGTGGGAGCTGTCGCGAGGAGTCTCCGTGTTCGCCGTCGGTGACGTTTGATGGATCCTGGAAACGACAGTCTTTCCGGACCGGACAGTTTTAAAGGAAGAGGCAAAACTCGGGCAACGTCAACTTCCCCCTGTGGGATAAGGCTGCTGGCGGGAGCCTGAGCGAGGAGTCGTAACTGGAGTTTTCGAGTTGAGGGGCTGAATTCTCTGGTGGTTCTGACATGTCGGGATGAAAAGCCGGAACATTCCTTTGGACCACTTGAACTGCCCGTCCGATTTTCGTTTCCAGTGAAATGTCACAGGACGAGCCTCCAAAGAGCGTGGATTCTGTGAACAATCAATAGAGAACAGAGACCACGACCATTACGATAGTCGGGATTGATCCGTCCTGAATCCGTTGGCCGGCTGAACGTGTTTGGGTTTCGGCGAGTTCAGCGGAGAAGGATTCAGGACGGACGCTGGAAAGACCTGCCATGAAACAGACTCAAGCCGTTGGAATTGACCTGGGCACGACATACTCGTGCATTGCCTGGCTGAACGAACATGGTCAGCCGGTGACGATTCCCAATCAGGAAGGCGAACTTTCGACACCGTCTGTGGTATTCTTTGATGGCGGTCAGCCGATCGTTGGCACAGAAGCCCTGCGAAATGCCATTGCGGCGCCGGACAGAGTGGTTCAGCATGCCAAGCGTTTCATGGGGGACGCGAACAAGTTCTGGAAGATTGGCGATGCCCGTTATTCCCCCGTTCATATTTCCGGGCTGATTCTTCGGAAACTCATCGCTGCAGCTCAGGAACAAATCGGTGAAATTCGTGAGGCAGTGATCACGGTTCCTGCGCAGTTCAGTGATGCTCAGCGTCATGCCACGCTGCTGGCAGGACACGCGGCGGGTCTTGAACGCATTGAGATGATTAACGAGCCGGTCGCTGCGGCACTTTGTCATGTGCTGGGCAATGAAGGGCTGGCCTTCACGGAGCTTGCAATCGATCAGCAGTTGCTGGTTTTCGACCTGGGCGGCGGTACCCTGGACCTTGCGATTGTTCGCTATCGCCAGAATGAAGTGAAAGTTGTTGCGTCGGACGGAGACCTCGAGCTGGGCGGCCTTGACTGGACAAAGACGCTTGTGGATCTTGCCGCCGAAAAATTCATTGCGGAGTTCGGCAGGGATCCTCGAACCAGCCGTGAGAGTCTGCAATTCCTGACGATCGAAGCGGAACAGGCCAAGCGAAGTTTGTCGGTACGACCGCGAGCCGCCATTACGGTCCGGCACGAAGGACATCTCAAGACGTTCCAGATTGAACAATCGGAGTTTGAAGTGGCCGCCCGACGGCTTGTTCAGCGCTGCGAAGAAGTGACTCGGCGTATTCTGAAGGACAACAAATTCGGATGGGCTCACGTTGATGTTGTGCTGACAACCGGCGGGGCATCACGGATGCCGATGATTCGAGATTCCCTGAAGAAGCTCAGCGGGCGAACACTGAATACATCACTGTCGCCGGATCAGTCGATTGCTCACGGCGCTGCATACTACGCCGGAATGCTGCTGGCGAATCAGGAATATGTGCGCACGGTCTTCAATAGCAAAGCGTCTTCACGGCTCGCAAAGGTCCGACAGCAAAGCGTGAATGCTCGCTCACTGGGGATCCTGGTCCGTGACGAAGACACTGGTCAGCGAGTCCCGCATTATCTGATTCCTGCGAACACCGCCCTGCCCGTTTCCCGGACTCATTTGTTCGGAACTGTTGTCGCCAACCAAAACCGGGTTCATGTGCGAATCGTCGAAAGCGGCGCCGGAGCTGATCGACCGCCGATCGTTCTTGGGGACTGCCAGGTCACGGACCTTCCGCCGAATCTTCCGGAAGGAACTGAGATTGAAGTCACGATCAGCTATGACCATCAGGCCCGTGTACACGTCTCGGCAAGAGAACTCAGCAGCGGACGGCATGCGGAAGTGGAGATCATTCGGCAGGAGAACGTGAGTGGTCAGCTGGAGCAGAAGCCGGATGCGACGGATGAAACACTGCCTCCTTCAGACAATCTGTTTTTGAAAGTCGATGCCACACCTGTTGCGACAAAGCCTGCGAGCGTGCCAGCGAGGCCGGTTCGGCCAGAAGCGGTTCGTCACGAAGAGCCTAAGCCCGAACCGAAAGAAAAGCCATCTGTTCGAGATCCCGAGTTCAATCCTCTGGAAGTCCTGTCGACGTTGAACTCGCAGCCTGGCGGACCGGATGCCATCGGTGACCAGCCTGTACTGTTATGTAACAGCTGTGGGTCCGAACTTGGCCGTGGCGGAGTTTGCTCAGGGTGCGGCGCTTCGCCAAATTCACGGAAGCCAGCCAAAGCCAGGCCAGTCGCAAGGAAGGCAGTTCGCCCCGGATCGCCTCCCGCAAGAAGTGAAACGCCTGCGAGGAAGGTTCGAAAAGCTGAGCGTCTGGACACGAGTGAAGCAGAATTCTGGGATCTTGTGGACGGCGAAGAATAGTTGCCGAGAGGTGAGACAAATCTGCGAACCAACGGGCTCCTGGTGTCTTCAGGCTGGCTTTATGGTCGCCTCTGGCTGACGGTTCGCTGGGTTGTATCTCAATAATTCCTGGTCCGTTCCCCTGTTTGGGGCTCGGCCTGAGGGGTAAGATGCTGCGATCCCATCTGGGCCTGACAATCGGAACTGTTTGTCTCAGCCGGTCGCGTTCTGCGGCAACAACAGCGTGTCTCCCTTCTGCCCTGTGTCTTCCTTCGCGTGAAAGGATTGCGTATGCGTCTTCGATCCCGGTTCCTGGGAACTGCTCTGTCATTTGTTCTTGGTGCGGCGTTATCCGTTCATAGTGTGTATGCCGGGGAAGGCGATACTCCAAAGACTGAGTTCACAAGTACTCACAAGCAGGCTCGAATCATCAAGCCGCTGCATAACGGCAAACCGATTACTCTCCACACCTACTGTCTGGACAAAGACGGAAACATTCTGGCGTGTGTCGGTGGCGACAATGTGGAATTCGTGACGAACGCCGATGGGACTCAGGAATCAAAGACCATCGCGGCTCCCAAGCTGGTTCAGGTGTATTCTCCTGACGGCGAACTGGTCAAAGAGATTGAGCTGACGTTTGCACCAACCGCAATCAACCTGACAGCCGATGGGACGATCTTTGTCGCAGGCAATGGAAAAATCGCCAAGATCAACACTGACGGCAAGGTCCTGTCCACCGCAGATTCGCCGCACATTGGTGACATGGCAACGTTCAAGGAGCGAGTCGAAGCCGGGGCCCGCAAGCAGGTGGAAGAGTTTACTCAGCAGTTCCGTGACCAGATCAAGCGCATTGATGAACGGATCGCGAAGCTGAAGGAAAAGCCGGAAGCGGAGTTGACCGAGAAAGATCGCAAGCGGCTGGAGACCTTTGAAGAGCAGAAGGCTCTGTATGAAGATCAGCTGAAGTCTCAGGAGTCGATTTACAAGGACATGTTCAGCGGCGATCAGATGCTGAATTCCAAGCTTGGCATCACAGCACTCGCGGTCACATCGAAGGACATTTTCGTTTGCTGTAACGCGATTGAAGGATACGGCTACGAAGTCTGGCGAATGAACCACGAATTCTCTGAGCCCAAAAAGGTCGTTGCCGATCTGGGTGGCTGCTGTGGACAGTGTGATATTCAGGCAACAGAACAGAATCTGATTCTGGCCGAAAATACTGCGTTCAAGGTAGCGCTGCTGGACCGTGATGGGAATCGTATGTTTGACTTCGGGAAAGGAGATCGTAAGGCGGTTGACGGTTTCGGAAGCTGCTGCAATCCGATGAATGTGCGTTGCTGCGACAATGGAGACATTTTGACTGCAGAATCCAGCATCGGCACGATCAAGCGATTTAGCGCCAAGGGAGAACTGCTCGGCGTCGTCGGCAAGGCAAAGATTGGCGGCGGCTGTAAGCATGTTGCTCTGGGCTATGACGAAAAGCGAAATCGCTACTACATGATGAACGTCGACAAGTCTCACATCTGCGTTCTGCTGCCAAATGCAGAAGCTCCGGAAACGACTCCTGAAGAAGTGCTCGCCAAGGCAGCTCGCGAAGGTCTGGGACGCAAGCTGGTCGGCGAATGGTCACTGGATGGAAAGCGACCGGGAAAGAATGTCAAGCCGGCGGCCTCCGGACTCGGTGCCCTGATTGGTGGTTTGCTCGGTGGCGAAGCAGAAGGAACCGTCACTGTGGCTGATGATCCTTATGGTTCGTCTTATCTGCACTTCCATGAAAACGGCAAGCTCTCCATGACCGGCGGAATGTTCGAAGGCGGTGACAACGGCTGGGAAGCGGTCTCACAGGACGGCAGTACTCTGATCGTGACGCAGATCCAGGATGGCATTCAGTACTACGACTACAAGGTGGAATTCGTCAACGACGACGAAGCGACCATCACATTGATGTTCAATGAAAGTGTGATGTCCAGCAATCGCTATAAGCGAATCAAGGACGAACCAGCCGCTGAGCAGAAGCCTGCTGCCGAAGAAAAGCCGGCCGAGGTTAAGCCAGCAACTGAAGCCACTTCCGAGTCGAAGTGATGATGAATGCAATCGCCATCGCTTCTCCAGACGTTGTCTGGGGAGGCGATGGCGTTGCTGTTTTTTATCGGCCGAAAACGGCCGAAGTAACTTTGAACGCATGAATTGAAGAAAAAGGTGCGCTTGCCAACAATGCTGTGAGTGTTGGCGTCACCTGTTGAGTTCAATCCCAGGGGTGTGAGCATGTTGGTTCGATTGCTGAGTGTTCTCGCGGTTCTGTCTCTTGTGTTCTCCGGTGCTCCTGTGTCGGCCTTTGAAGACAAGGCACCAGAGCTGACTCTGGTGGTGATGGATCCGCTCGCCGGGCCTTTGGCCTGTGACTGTGTGAAGGGGTATGCTCAGCGGAAGTACGAGAAGCTTGGTGAGTTTCTGACAAAGCACCTTTCCAGAAAGGTGAATGTTGTCTGGGGTGAAACTCTGGAATCCGCCATGGAAAAGTCGGAAGGCAAAGCTGACATCATCGTTGGCAAGCACTCCGTGGTGCTGTCCGATGCCAAAGATTCCACGCTCAACGTCAAGCCGCTCGCCCGCCTGACAGACCTGGCAGACAAAGTCGTACAGACAGGTTTGTTTGTTGTTCGAAGCGACGATCCTGCAAAGACCGTGGACGATCTGAAGGGATACCGCATCTTTTTCGGCCCTGAAGACTGTGATGAAAAGTCGGCCTCTCCGATGGCGTTTCTGAAGGAACATAACGTTGCTCTTCCGTCGCCCATCGAAACCGCGCCGTCCTGCAGCAACGCGGCGGTCATGCTGATGGAACTTCCCAAAGGCACAAAGGCCGCCGCTGTCATTTCCAGCTATGCAGGACCTTTGCTTGAAGGCTGCGGGAAGGTGGCAAAGGGGGACCTTCGAGTCATTGGCGAAAGCAAGCCAGTTCCATTCATCACACTGTTTGTTCGCTCCGAGATGCCGGCTGCTGATCAAAAGGCACTTGCAGATGCTCTGGACGAAGTGGGCCTCGATGCTCAAATGCTGATCGACCTCGAGACAGCTTCCGGCTTCCTTCCCTGGAAAGAGGATGCTCCGGAAGCATCTGCTGACACCACAAAAAAAAAGTCCTGACGTCCGCTGACGATTCCCCCGCAACCAGTCCCGGGACATCATCGGAATGCGTCACACCAGACTGTGACTCCTTACCTCCAGATTCCGACGACAATACAAACGCAGACTGGACTGGCTGGCGGGGATCACGACGGGACGGTCGAGTTCGATGGTTGCCCGAGAGCCTGCCGAAAACGGCTGAATACGCATGGACGGCCGAGCTGTCCGGAGAAGGACTCGGCGGAATCGCCGTGGCCAACGGTTATGTGGTCACTGGAAGCCGTGACGCGCTTGATCGCAATGACGTGTTTCAGTGCTTCAATGCGGAAGACGGAACTCTCGCCTGGCAACACATCTATCCGGTGTCAGGCAAGCTGGATTACGGGAATTCACCACGAGCAACCCCGCTGATTCACGAAGACTGTGTCTACACGCTCGGCGCGTTTGGTCATTTGTGCTGTCTGGAACTGGAGTCCGGCATCCTTCTGTGGCAGCGAAACATCGCGCTCGATTTTCAGGCTCCGAAGATGATCTGGGGGCACTCCGGATCGCCGCTGATTGCTGGCGGACATCTCATCGTTCAGCCCGGCGGAAAAAAAGGGTCTCTTGTGGCGCTGGATCTGGAGACCGGTGAAGACGTCTGGGTAACGGAAGGCATTGACGCGTCGTACTCGAGCTTCGTCGCCATGAAGATCGGCACCCATGAGCAAGTCATCGGCTATGACTCAAAGTCGCTGGGTGGCTGGGACGCGAAAACAGGCAAGAGGGTCTGGTCGCTTGTGCCTCCGGAACCAGGGGACTTCAATGTTCCAACGCCTGTGGTTCTGGGTGAACGACTTCTTGTCTCCTCCGAGAATAACGGGACACGAATCTATCACTTCAATTCGGACGGCACTCTGCACTCAGAGCCCGATGCTCAGAATGACGATCTGCAGCCCGATTCTCACACTCCAGTTGAATCGCAGGGCCGCATTTATGGCATCTGGAATGATCTGTACGAACTGGATCCGGCCGCAGGGCTGAAGACACGCAACTTTTTGAAAGACGACGCTTTCACGGGATACGGATGTCTGATCGCCAGTGATGATCGCCTGCTGGCATTGA
>CAZIGZ010000022.1:44682-52209 GCA_964538835.1 uncultured Chitinophaga sp.
TGCTTCTGATTTCCTCGAAAGGCGAAACACCAAAGATTCTGTCTCGACTGCCCCTGACCGAGGAAAGCGTTCAGGTCATGTCGCACCCTGCTCTGGCAGGCAAGTCCATTTACGTTCGGATTGGAAGCGTCCTTTCACGCCTTGACCTTGGCGAATAGACATAGAACGAGGCTCCAGCCCGGATCTGCACCAGGGGAGCCTCGGCGTTTTCAACTCGGAAGAAATCGGTCGATGCTACGTTTGAGGAGCGACAGGCATCGGGACGAGGCCATCGCCGCCAGTTTGAGGCTGAGCATTTGCAGGGCCCGCAGACTCCGCGGGCTTCTGAACCGGGTCTACGGCCGGAGCGGGGTCCGTGATGACTTCTCCGGACATGTATTCACCAGCGTGAAACTCCGATGGCAGTCCCGCGGAGACTCCGCCACCACCGCAGCCGCAGCTGGAACCGCCCATCATCGGGTCGGCCATCATCGGAGCGCCCATCATGGGAGCCATGGGAGTACTCATCGGTGCTTCCATCATCGGCGAAGGGGTTCCGCAACCGCAGTCTCCGGATTCAGCAGGCATCATGCCCATCATGGCAGGATCCATCATTCCGGGGTTCATCATGGCCATGTCCATCATGGCGACATCGGTGTTCGGAAAGTAGGAAGGCTGAGCCATCACAGCCGGTGCACCGAACCCGTATCCGTTCATCATCGGATCGTAGTAGCCAGGGCCCATGGCCGGCTGGTATGGGAGATAAGCCGGCGGATGCGCCATCTGCTTCTCCCATTCTTTGGCCTGACGCCTTGCCTGACGTTCAGCGCGTTTGTTCGAGAACCATGATCCCATGGACCATTCGCGAGTCGTGTGCTTCATCGAGACTCGATGGTTACGCGGGCGGAGCGAACTGTGAGGATTTGAAAGACATCCGGAGGTTAACAGTGAGACAGCGATCAGTAGCGACAGGGAGAGTGTCCTGATCATGAAGAGTTCTCCATGCAGACGGGAAGGTTGAGGATGTGAGAGAGGAGATTTCGAAGGGATGTGAACCAGGTGAGTAAGCCGGGAAGACTCAGTCGTTTACTTCATCAGCGGTTTGACGGAATGGTCTGCGTCCATGTTGGCGGACGCGATTTGTCCCGTCACTGACGACATGTTGTCATGAGTTCGGACGGGATATCGCGAATCGGAAAGGCTTCTTCCAGAGCATTTTGAAAGCGGGATTTCGGGGGTATTCCGAGCAACATTCATGATTGGCCGGTCACGAAAGTCTCGGAAATTACTGGCTTTTTTGGTGAATCCGCGAACTCACTGCTTCTCCAGTCGAACTCGAATCCAAAAAAAGAAATTGAGGACTGGAATGCGATGGGTGTCTGATTTTTGCATTCTGCACCGAACAAAGAATGAGACTGCAGAAAAATGCCGAAGCAGTTCCCGGATGATCGCGCAGAGTTCGCTGACCGTTAGAACAAAGAACGGTATTTTCTGCCGACGGAGCGATCGGCGACACCGGGTAGCACAGGTGCAGCCTGTGCCGCAAAGCGGTCGGAAGCCGAAGGGGCAGCATGGTCATCCCAATGCACCCTTCCCCAACATCGATCCACTTAAGATCGAACACTGAAAACTTCGCTCGGCGATCGGGACACGGAGAGCTGACGCTCAGCCGCTCGCCTGGTTCATTTTGCTGATCATCTTTTTGGTTTTTGAATCTGCGGCAGATGCGATACAACCACGCATGTTCCGTGGAATTACTTTGTCTCCTCACTTTCTCAATTCACCACATCGATGTCTCACATTCCTTCCATCTGGCCAATTCATTCGATTCGACATCAGTTTCTCGGGCTTCATCGGCTGCAGGATCATCAGCCGGTGGCGTTCTTTGATGGTCCGGCGGGAAGTCAGGTGCCGGAATGTGTTGTCAAAGCCGTGGCGTCCTATCTTCGCTACACCAACTGCAATCGAGGAGCTGCGTTTGAAACGGCGAAGTGGTCTGATTCGATCCTCGATGGAGCTCATCAGGCACTCGCGGATTTCGTCGGGGCGGATGATCCGAGCTGCATCTCCTTCGGCGCGAATATGACCAGTCTGACGCTGGCACTCAGCCGGGCTCTTGGAAAACTCTGGAAGCCGGGCGATGAGATTGTCGTGACCAGGCTCGACCATGATGCCAATGTCTCGCCATGGGTCCTGGCCGCTCGTGATGCCGGTGTGACCGTTCATCATGTGGAGCTGAATCCTGATCAGGCGACACTCGATCTGGATGACTTCCGAAAAAAGCTCTCAGATCGGACAAAGCTGGTGGCCATTGGCATGGCGTCCAATGCGACGGGAACGATCAATCCGGTTCGTGAAATGACCAAACTGGCTCATGACGCCGGAGCTCAGGTCTTTGTCGACGCTGTTCATTACGCGCCGCATGGGCGAATCAGCGTGAATGAACTGGGCTGTGATTTCCTCGCGTGTTCAGCCTACAAGTTTTTCGGTCCGCATGTCGGAATCCTCTGGGGGCGCCGCGAGCTGCTGGAGTCGATTCGGCCCTACAAACTACGTCCGTCGCCCGATTACCTTCCGGGGAAATGGATGACAGGGACTCAGTGCCACGAAGGCATTGCCGGTGCCGCCGCCGCCGTGAACTATCTGGCTTCGATCGATGCATTGCTTGACGACAGTACCGGTCATAAGGACGAGTCGCGATCTGCCAAACTTGACCGAGTCTTCAGCCGAATCATGGAGTACGAACGGACGCTGACACTGGCGTTCCTTTCGGGACTGCGCGATGTGCCGGGAATTCGGATCTGGGGGATTACGTCGGTCGATCAGATCGATCAGCGAGTTCCCACGTTCTCGATGACCTTTCCCAACAGGACGCCTCGACAGGCAGCGGAATGGCTTGCCGCTCGTGGACTGTATGTCTGGAACGGAAACCACTACGCCCTGCCCTTTACAGAATCAGTGGGACTGGAACCCGGGGGAACTCTGCGAGCCGGTGCGCTTCATTACAACACGATTGAAGAGATTCAGCGTTTGTGCGATGCACTGAAGGAAATGCAGTCGAATCCGGTGGTTTCGTGACACAAAGTCAGTCATCCATGAGCGCCGACAAACCAAAGATTATTGCGGTCATGCCGGCGTACAATGCCGAAGCGACTCTGGAACGCACCCTGCGCGACATTCCGCCGGGCACGGTCGATGAGATCATTCTGGTCGACGACTGCAGCCGTGACCGGACGGTGGAAGTTGCGAAGGAGCTTGGTCTGACCGTCATCCAGCACCAGAAGAACACTGGTTACGGCGGCAATCAGAAGACCTGCTACACGCATGCACTGGAACGCGGTGCCGATATCGTCGTGATGATTCACCCGGACTATCAGTATGACAGTCGAGTCATCCCGGTGGCGGCGGAGTTGATTCGTCTTGGCAACGTGGACGTGATCCTGGGGTCTCGTATTCGCACACGAGCCGAAGCGCTGGAAGGCGGAATGCCGGCGTGGAAGTACATCGCGAATCGCTGTCTCACGATTTTTGAAAACGTGATGCTTGGACAGAACCTGGGCGATTTTCACAGCGGCTTTCGCGCGTACCATCGCAGGGTGCTGGAAGCCGTCCCTTGGAAAGACAACTCCAACGACTTTGTGTTCGATACACAGTTTCTTGCTCAGGCCGTTTTCTTTGGATTTCGGCTGGGTGACATTCCTGTGCCCGTGCGTTACTTCAAGGAAGCCAGCAGCATCAACTTTCGTCGCAGCCTTCGCTATGGCCTGCTGACAGTCTGGATCATGGTGCTCTTCTGGTTGAATCGCCTGGGGATCTGCCGCTCCACGATCTTTAAGCAATCCAGTCCGCCGCAAAAGTAGTTTCCGCTTTCCGCTTTCGCCTTTGCGTCTCCGCTTTCCTGCGTTCGTGAACGCACCGTGGGAATCTATCCGGTCGCACGCTACGATGCAGCGTCCCTGCCTGCCGGCCCAGTCTCACCGGGCCCCTTTGATTCCTGCCGTTCATGCGAGTTTCAGCGATGATCAAGATCGTCTCGTTGCTTGTGACGCTTTTGTGTGTTCAGAATCCCGTGCAGCAGGATCTGGTGGAATCCATTGAGCAGCAGCGAGGCGGCAGGCACTGGATTGATCAGCCAACGGAACTCCCGAAGGGCCCCGATGAGTCCCTGAAGTGCTTCCAGATTGAGCCCGGCTTTCGAATCGAACTGGTGGCTTCGGAGCCTCTTGTGTTCGATCCCGTGGCGATTGATTTTGATCACCGCGGACGCATGTTTGTCGCCGAGTATTCTGATTATCCCGTTGGCCCCGCGGATCCATCGGCTCCAGCTTTGTCCCGAGTAGTCCTGCTGGATGATACCGATGGAGATGGCAAGCCTGACCAGCGTTTTGTGTTTGCAGACCATCTGAAGTTCTGTCACAGCGTGATGGCATTTCGTGATGGTGCTCTGGCATGCACGGAAACTCAGATTGTGTACCTTCCCGATACGAACGGTGACAACGTCGCAGACACCGTCGAAGTTTGGTTCGATGGCTTCATCCCGGCTCACCCACAGATGCAGATCGGCTGTCCTCGTTACGGCCTGGACAACTGGATCTATCTGACCTACGGCCACGGCAAAGTGCGCTGCGTGCGACCAGGCTTCGAGACGGCGGAACCCGTGGAGATTCCCCACGTCGACGTTCGTTTTCATCCGGACACGATGAAGTTCGAAGCGATCACAGGGGCCGGGCAGTTCGGAAACACGATCGACAGTTTCGGACGTCGCTACTTCAGTTCCAATCGCAACCCGATCATGACCGACGTGCTGACTCTGGAAATGGTACGCCGCAATCCGTTTGCCGGTGTCTCCGTGGGCCACACGGACGTTGGACCCGCTGGTGAAAAGACTCGGGTGTATCCCGTAGTAACCATGAAAAGCAACTGGCTGTCGCACGCAGGAACACACACATCGGCGTGCGGAGTCACCGCGTATCGAGGCGGCTTGTTTGGCCCCGAATCAGATGCCAGTGTGTTTGTCTGCGAACCTGTTGGCCACCTGGTGACTCGATCAGTGATTGAACCATCAGGCGGAACAGTGACCGCACGCCGGGCTCGGGAGAAAGCGGATTTCCTGACGTCGACCGATACATGGTTCCGTCCGGCCAGCCTGGCCACCGGCCCCGACGGCGCGTTGTATGTGGCGGACATGTATCGACTGTGGGTGGAACATCCGAAGTTCGTTCCGGATGACGTCGCGGCCAAAATGAACTGGCGAGCCGGTGAAGATCGCGGCCGAATCTGGCGTGTGGTCCCTGAGTCTGTCCCTGCTGATGCCGAAGAGACAAAGCCTTTCGCAGAACCGAGGTCGAACGAGGAACTGATTGCGATGCTGGCCGATCGAAACGGATGGCGACGCCTGCTGGCTCAGCGACTGCTGGTGGAGGGGAAGCGAGTTGATGCGGTGGAGGGCCTTCGAAAACTGCTGCCACTGAGTGTTCCCATCTCTCCGCTGAAGGATGGTTCGCCCGAGATGCTGCATGCGTTGTGGACGCTGGATGGACTGGGCCAGCTTCAGCCTTCGGATCTTGACCGCATTCCGGGGGCTCTTTCGAATGAATGGTCGACGCCGTTCTTTCGTGATTGCATCAGGCTGGCACATGATCGCTTTCCCGACAACGATGATCTTCTGGCCAAAACAAACCGGATGGTTGTCTTCGGTTCCGGCGAAGTGCAGCTGCAGGCGATTCTGACGACAAAGTGGATGGAACACAGCAAGTGGCTCGAAAAGGCCGTTCCCAGGAACATGGATGATCCGTGGATTCAGCGAGCCTGGTTGATCGCTGCTCCTCAGATTGCCGCCAATATCGCAGCGATTGTTGTGAAGGAATCGCAGCATCAGAACGAATCGCCGGAAGGTCGTGCTGACTTTCTGCGTCTGCTGGCTCTGAATGTGGCGGTTCGAGGAGACATGTCGCAGCTGACGCGGCTGATGACGACAGCTGGTGAAAGCAAAGAGCGAGGACTCTGGTGGCAGACGGCGATTGTGCTCGGTCTGGCCGACGGGTTGCCTCGCTGCCAGAATCCTGCGATCCCCAAGAGTGTTGTCGCGATCGTGCAGAATGCTCCTGCCGAGTTAAAGGAGCTTGTGCCGGCGATTGATCAGATCGTTCAGAAGGCCTCCGATGTTGCCGTGAACCGTTCCCTGGGCGACGCGGATCGCATGGCCGCCATGAACCTGATGACTCACCTTCCCCCAGAACAGCTGACAAAGGCCATCGAAGCCCTGCTCTCGCCCGGTGAATCATCGGCCTGTCAGAAGTCGGCTGTCGAATCCATCCGTCGCAGTGGTCGAGCTGATCTGGCAGATCTGTTACTGACTCGCTGGGACGTGCTGAACCCGCTGGCTCGCTCGTCGGCTCTTGACCTGCTGCTGATTCGCAAGGAAACCACCGGCCGTCTGCTGACGATGATGACAGCCGGCACGATTCCTTCGGCGGTCATTTCGATCGACCAGCGTCTGATCCTGCTGAAGCATCCGGACGAAGCGATTCGGATGGCATCGATCAGTCTGTTCGGCGGCACCGTGTCCGCCAACCGACGCGAGGTGGCCGATCAGTATTCAAAGGCGCTTGAACTGGCAGGCGATGCGAATCGAGGAGCAGCCGTATTCGAAAAGACCTGCAGCAAATGTCATCGCATCGGAACGGTCGGGCACAACGTCGGCCCGGACATCAGCGATACTCGAGCCCGTGCGAAGGACGCTTTGCTCTACGACATCCTCGACCCCAACCGCCGCGTGGATCCTCAGTTCACCGAATATGTCATCGTGACCAAAGACGGCCGACTGCTGAACGGACTGCTGATCTCCGAATCTGCCCAATCGATCACTCTGCGTCAACCCGAAGGCCGCGAAGTGACTCTGCCAAGAACCGAGATCGAGGAACTGAAATCGACCAGCAAATCACTCATGCCCGAAGGAATCGAACGCGATGTCACAGTGGAACAAATGGCAGACGTGCTGGCGTTCCTGAAGAAGTAGGGGCGAGCAGTTCTTGGTTCCTGGTTCTTCGTTATGTGTTGTTGCTTTGGTGCTGTTTTTCATACGCAACGGCGAGCGGTTGGGCGTCAGCCCTCCGTGCCCCACGCATCCACCGCACACGTCATTCCCGCCCGTCGTTTCCGGTCATCCCCACCCCTCGTCATTCCCGCGCAGGCGGGAACCCAGCACTGATTCAGTTTTCAGTGTTCAGCAACTGCATCCACAATCGAAACGCACCATCCCCAAAACACCGTCATGCCAGCCCCAGCACTTCGTCAGTTCGCGATTCAAGCCCAGCGGGCTGACACAACCCCTGCCGGGGTCGTCAGGCCCCGGTTTCCGTGACTCGTTTCTTCTAACGCCCGGAGGGCCGACACACGCCTCCCAGTGTTTCCCCTGTTCGGGTCATTGCAAATCAGGAACGCTATTCAGCAACCGCGGATGACGCGGATATCGCGGATAGAACAACACAAGAACAGCGAGCCAATAGCATCATTTCCACCTACACCCGAATCACGGAAGGTGCGAAG
>CAZIGZ010000022.1:52309-54952 GCA_964538835.1 uncultured Chitinophaga sp.
TCGGCGGCGGGTTTTGTGTGGCTGGCGTTGGCGACGTACATGACGCCATCGGCGGGGACGAATAGAACGTTGTGGAGATTGGATTCCATGGCCACTGGACGACTCATTAGCCACTGGCCGAGTTCCGTGTCGATCTGACCATGTTTCTCAGTAACTCGCTTGCGAAGTTCTTCCAGCCGGCTGCCGGCGGAAAGAACAACCGCGTCCTTGATGCCGTCGCCAAGACGTTCGTGGCCCTGCCCTGGCTTGATGAATTCGATGGATTCCGGAGTTGCTGCGACGCCGACGGCTTCGTTCGTCTCACCGTCCGCGAACACGTAATAGTATTCACAGGTTCGAGGACTATTACGCCACAGGTCCTGGACTTCGGCGAGCGTGTCGCATTCTTCCAGAGCACGTCGCATCAGAGTTGCCATTGGAGCACCGTCCCACTTACCTTCGCCGCGGCCTCCCATTTCCCCCAGAGAGATCTTCTCCGCATTCATCCCGCTGACGCTGCCAATGAAGGCCGCATAGCCGACGTTTGCAAACGGAATCTGACCTTCGGCTTTGACGATGAAAGTCGTCGCGGCATCCTGAAGACCAATCGTGGTCATATAGTCGAGGACTCGGCCGTGATACAGCTTGCCATCCTTCGTCGCTGATCCGAAGACCGCAAAGCCGGAGCAATGAAACAGCTCGGGGAACACGTTCAGCACTTCCGCGACTTCCGCTTCGATACCCAAAGCCGCCGCGAGTGCTCGTGTTTCACGCTTGTGACGTTCCGGGATATGCGGCGAGAGTCGAACGTACGCATCCTGAAGATCGTGACGGAACCATCGGCCCGTGCGAACCACGTTGGCCGTTCCGAATGTGAACAGAACCGATTCAATACAGCGGCGTGATTCTTCCGGCAGCAGTTCACCGTGAGCCTTGCCGATTTCTTCCGGAGTTCCCCACAGCGTGGCAACTCGCTGACCGTCGATCCACTGCAGAGTTCCATGCAACGCTGTTCGGCCGGTCATCTTTGGCTTCTTCAGAGAATCTCCCGGCCGAAGAATCTCGGTGGCACGTCGAAGACCGCGAACGAACGTGCGCTCCAATTCGCCGCGATCAAGTTCCGTGACCTTCAGGCCATCGAGCTGATCCGTGGAAGGCATCGGGCCCACATCCATTCGAGTCACCAGCGAAACGGAAACATCGCCCGACTGAACATCGACAACGCCAGCCTCAGGAAACTTCAGAACCGTGTCTCCGGCCTTCCATTCGCCCGTGTTCGGCTGCTCTTCCAGCTTCGCCAGAGCGACCAGTGCCTTCAGAGTGTCTTCGATGTTGCCGTTCGCCAGCATCGTCAGTCCGGCCGTTACCGGAACCAGATCGGAGGCCGGTGAAATCAGCCGAGTCATCACGTCGGCAGGAGCCATGCTGTCTTCTTCCGGAACCGAGCCGCGACCGACAAAGGCTGTGCCATGCTTTGGAAGAATGAGCACCGTCGAATCCGCACGTCGCTTGATCGTGATCGCATACTCGGCATGAGTCAGCGACAGATCGAAGCTCTGACCGTCATAGCGAACGAGCGACAGGTCGATGGGCTGAGTCCTGCCGTCGATCGGAACCTGCACCTTTCCTGTCAGCTCAAACTTTGCCTCACGCCCGGAGACAACCGAGGCCAGTGGCTTCAGACCAGTCACAAGGTCCACCGATTTCTCGGAGGCCATCGTTACCGGCGCACTGAGACTGAAACACAGAGACAGAACCAGGAAGGAGAAAGATCGCTTCATAACGTTCACCAGAAATCTGTGGGAAGAAGGTCTGCTGCGGACGAGCATTCCAGAACGGCGACTGAGCCGCAAATCTTATCTCGACCCGTTTCTCTGTGGAATCGGGAACCAGGCTGAATTTCCCGACGAAGCGTCGTCCAGCATCGTCCAGAACGATCGCTGCACCGAGTGAAACTACGGCTTTCCGAAGAACACCACTTCGTCGATGCGGCCTTCCCAGTTGTTGCTGTTATCGCTTCGGCCTCCGATGAACACAGAAGGAATGTTCACCGCGGGCGCATTGCCTTCGGCTTCCAGCTGGCCGTTCAGAAACAGCTGGACGGATTCACCGTTGCGAGTCAGCGAGACCTGCAGCCATGTCCAGCGAGGAATCTCCGTCTTGCCGACGATCATCGTTCCGTCGCCGTGCTGGAAGACAAGCCGCCCCGTGTTTCCCGCCGAGCCACCGATCCCGACATGCTCACCAAAGCGGCTCATTCCCTGATCATGGTCGCGCGAATAGAACCATCCGCTGACTTCCCGAGCGGCGTTTGGCATTCCGTTCCAGATCCAGAGTGACACTGTGTAATTGTCCTTCAGATCCGGCATGTCAGCCACCAGCCGGCCACCGACAAACTGAGGACATCGGTTCAACGCTCCGCCTTCGCAGAACGCCGACGATTCCGGACCTTCCAGGTAAAACGTGATGCCGGGTTCGTACGAGGCTGTCCGATGATGACCGCTCGAATCCACAGCCAGCGGCCCATGAAACTCATTCAGCCGCCACCATGCCAGAGGATTCTTCTTCAGAATGTTCTGAGAGGCCTGGCCCATCGGAAGAGTCCAACTTCGGCGCGCCTTCTGAGAGACTTGTTCCAGCAGACGAATGGCGGACTGCGCGATC
>CAZIGZ010000023.1:0-34115 GCA_964538835.1 uncultured Chitinophaga sp.
CGGCGATGCCGCGAAGTGCTTCTCGGCAAGCGGCACCTACTGGACGACACGCCTGACGTTGGCTGCTACAATTTGCGACCACTGCTGATCAGGGAGCATTCAATGAATCACTTTTCACTCTGCACTCAGGCAATCCTTCTGACATTGACGATCCTGGGCAAAACCGCGGCCTTTTCATGCTCGTCCGAACAGCCAGCCGACTTCAAGGTCATGACCTGGAACATCTGGCATGGTGGTCGAGAAGACGGTAACGATGTCGGACCGGCTCGGGTGGTGGATGTCATTCGTTCATCGCAGGCAGATGTCATTGCGATGCAGGAAACGTATGGCTCGGGAGAACTGATCGCCAAGGAACTCGGCTTCCACTTTCTAGCCCGAGCAACGAACGTTTCCATCCACTCACGCTTCCCGATTCTCGAAGATGTCTCTGTCTTCGAAGAGTTCAAGTGCGTCGGAGCCCTGCTGGAGCTTCCGAACGACCGACGCCTGATTTTCTACTCGATCTGGCTTCCCTACGACAAAGACATCTGGCTGGACAACAGTCGAACCAGCGAACCTGTTTCGGAACTTGTCAAAGCCTGCCAGCCGTCTGCCGATGATCTCCGGGAAATTCACGCCGCCATTCGCAACCGCCTGAAGGATCAGAAGTACTCGGACATCCCGGTCATCATCGCGGGTGATTTCAATTGTATGTCGCACCTGGACTATTCGGCTGTTGCGAAGTCCGATTTTGGGAACATCATCGACTGGCCGACAAGTCGCATTCTGACGAACGATGGCTTTCGTGATGCGTATCGAGAAGTTTATCCAACCGTTGATCGACTCACCGATCGCACATGGTCTCCACGATTCCCAAAGCAGGAGCAGGATCGGATCGATTTCATCTACTATCACGGCCGGAATCTTGAAGCGGTGTCGGCAGCGAATGTGGATTCTCACGCGGAAAAGTTTCCGTCCGATCATGCCGCCGTTGTCGCGGGCTTCCGCTGGCGAGATTCTTCGACGGAGTCAACAGCGAACAAACTGAAGGTGCTCAGCTACAACATCAAGCATGGCGAAGGAATGGACGGCAAGCTGAGTCTGGATCGAACAACTCAGGCCATTCGCACGATTGCACCTGACGTCGTGGGACTTCAGGAAGTGGATCTTGATTGCCGACGAAGTGGTACGGTCAATCAGCCGCGTGCGATCGGAAAGGAACTTGGCATGCATGCGGCCTTCGGAAGTTTTATGGACTTTCAGGGCGGTCGGTACGGACTGGCAATCCTGTCCAGGCATCCCGTCTACGATGTCAAAGAACTGCGATTGCCGAATGGTAATGAACCGCGAGTCGCATTGGCGGCCACGTGTCGACTTCCAACAGGCCGCGAAGTGACCGTCGTCAACATCCACCTCGACTGGGTCGACGATGATGCCTTCCGTTATCAGCAGGCCCTCGCTGTTCGCAACTTCCTGAAGGAACTCAAGGAGCCGATCGTCCTGCTGGGGGATTTCAACGACGTCGCGGGCTCACGAACCATCGATCTCTTTCGCTCCGATCTGATGGAAGCCACGAAACCGGCCGATGCACGCTTCACGTTTCCTTCCAGCAAACCCAACATCGAAATCGACTTCATCTTTGCGGCACCAAAACAGGCATGGAAGCTGAACAGTTCACATGTCGTCGACGATCCCGTCACATCCGACCACCGCCCTTTCATCGCCGAACTTGAGTACACGGAATGACAAAGTTCTCATCCATCATCCTGCTGTTGGCGGGATCGGTCAGTCTCTGTTTCGAAGTGAAGGCGGACGACTGGTGGCAGTTTCGCGGGACCAACGGGCTTGGGTCCGATCACAGCTCTGGTTCATTCCCGGACAAGCTGGATGATCCGAAATGCCTCGCATGGAAAGTCCCGGTCTCTAAAGGCCATTCGTCGCCGATCGTCATTGGTGATTCCATCGTTCTAACGGGACATGAACCAGACTATTTCGTCACGCAGTGCTTCGATCGAACAGATGGCCATCTGAAATGGCAGCAGCAGATTCCAGCTTTGAAGCTGGAAAAGTTCTACCACCACGGTCCTGCAACACCAACACCGGTTAGCGACGGAACGAACGTGTATTGCCTGTTTGGGTCGTTCGGAATCATCGCTTACGATCTCAACGGAAAGGAACTCTGGCGCAGAGAACAGTCGGTGGCGGACAACATGTACGGAACGGCGGCTTCGCCCATTCTGGTCGGCGATGTTCTAATCGTGCTGCTGTCGGATCAGGCGCAGGCATCTCTTCTGGCACTCGATAAGAACACCGGCCTGGAAATCTGGCATCGCCATGCCGAGGGTCCGGCATCGAGCTGGTCAACTCCTGCAGTCTGGCCAGTCGATTCGCCACAGGTTATTTTGGTTTATGAACCATTTCACCTGCGAGGAATCTCTTTGAAGTCTGGTGCGGAGCTGTGGTCCATTCCGAACCTTGCCGACGAGCCCATCGCGGTTCCTCAGGTTGCTGACAACCTCGCGATCGTGACGTCGTACAACATGAGGACCAATCAGGAAGTGATCGGACCGCCGACCTTTGCGGAGGCTCTTGCGGAATGTGATGCCAACAAGGACGGAAGAATCAGTGCCGAGGAAGCCCGGGCCAACCGCAGCGTACTGTCGCGACCCGATGCTGATGGAGAAGGTGATCATCCTTTACGCATGTTTGTCCGCATGCTGGATGAAAACAAGGATGGTCAGATTGAATCCGCCGAGTGGCCTCGATTGCAGGCGTGGATCGATTCGTTCCAGCACGCAAACGGATTCATCGCACTTCGCATCGAGTCAGCCGACTCCGCGCCGCAGATTGCGTGGAAGGCAGAGAAAGGCGTTCCGGAATGTCCAACTAGCCTGATCATGGAGAACACGCTGTTCGCCATTCGCAACGGCGGTATCGTGACTCTGCTGAGTCTCAACGACGGCAGTTCCCTCTTTCGCGACCGCATCGAACTCGCCGGACCCGTGTACGCATCTCCTGTCAGAGCCGACCACAAGATCTATGTTGCCTCCGCCCGAGGCGAACTGGCTGTCCTCCAGGATCAGTCGCCATTCTCACTTCAGTCAAAACTTGCCCTGAACGAACCGGTCTGGGCCACGCCCGCACTATCAGACGGCCACCTGATCGTTCGCAGCGAGCAGCATCTCTGGATGTTCAAAGCACCAAATTGAACACCTTCCCCACCACCGGGGGAGAAGCAGGCTGCAGGCCGGATGAGGGCCATTTGCCACTACTCTGGCCAGAACTGAAACTGCGGTGGCCGGAAATAGAAGGTGGCTTCCTGGCGAAACTGAGGAGTGTCTTCAAAGGTGTCCAGCCACGCTTCTCCATTTGAGCGAATGCGAATGTATCGATTGGGATGGGAAACCGACTGAAACGAGACCCCTTTCTTCTCATCACTCAGCCCTGGCATCTGACGCCAGGTGGCGTGCTGCTTCCAGACAAGATTCTCTTCGCTCGTCTGGATATTCACACGAAAACCATGATGGCACAGGAACATGGATGGCACATTACATGGTCGCAGCGACAGCAAATCCGGGTCACTCAATCCGGCCGTCTGCTCAAAGGTCGCATTCATCTGCTCACCCACATACTTCATCGGAACCGATGAGCACACCCAGCCAAAGTGGTAGAAGAAGTTGTCACTCTTATACGGCTGAATCGAGCAGAGGGTTGCCGGCAGCCGCAGCTCTGTCAGCTGATTGGTCAGATTATCAGCCCTCTGGATATTTCCCTTCTTGCGAGCCTTTCGAATTTCAGCAACATAGACACTGCGAAGGTTATCACCCGCTTTTTTGAGGGATGCACCGTAGGCTCGATAAATGGCAGCCATCTCGGTTTCGTCGCCTGCCATATAAAGGCTGCCATGATCTCGAAACTCATTGGCCCATTGACGAAACCTTGCAGCCTGCTCCGGATCATTCTTCTGCCTCGCCTCCTCAACAAGTTCCTCCCACTTATCCTGCACAATCACTCTGACGGCCTGAATATCCTCTTGATAGGCGGCCGTTCCTTCCTCAATGGACTGAGCCGAAGCCACGCTGGTCAACAAGATCGTAATCAGTAACCACAGACCGCATCGCATCTGAAATTCCCTCGACTGTGACAACAGGGCGGGTAAGGAAGTGACTCTCTTTAATTGGCAATGCGACTATTGTCAACCAGTTCAGGCCAACACGAAGCTTCGCCGAACAGAGCGCAGGAATCGATTGAGGACAGTCATTTTACACTGGCGTGAAGGATTGAGAGGCATGCGATAGAGTGTTCAAACCCACGTCTGTCCACTTCTTCCCTGACAAAGTGAGTTCCACCAATGACTGACCTGAAGGATGGCGAATCTGTTGAGATGAAAGGGTCGGCTGCGACTCCGTATGTCATCAGGAATACTGGCGGCGTTTACTCGTGCAGCTGCCCGGCGTGGCGAAATCAGTCGATCGCAATTGAGCAGCGAACCTGCAAGCACATTCGTAAGCTCCGAGGTGATGAGGCGGAGAATGAGCGTGTCGGTTCCGCGCTGCCACAAAAGCCGGTCAGGAAGTCATCCTCGGGCGACGATGAAGAAGGATCCGAACCACCCATTCTGCTGGCGGAGAGCTGGGACAATTCTCGGGACCTCGCAGGCTGGTGGATGAGCGAAAAGCTGGATGGCGTGCGAGCCTACTGGGATGGCAAACAATTTCTGTCTCGCCAGGGCAACATCTATCACGCACCGGACTGGTTTCTGGAAGGCCTGCCCGACGTGCCGCTCGACGGAGAACTCTGGATCGACCGCAAGGCCTTTCAAAGAACGGTCAGCATTGTTCGTCGACAGGACAAGAATGATCAGTGGAAGCAGGTACGTTATCTCGTGTTTGATGCACCAGCTTCATCAGGGAAGTTCGAAGAACGTCTGGAGTTTTTGAATGACGGTGCGGCTTCGTGGAAGAACAAGTTCCTGACTCTTCATCAGCAGAATCTCTGTCGCGATGTGGCTCATCTGCGGGCGGAACTGCAGCGAGTCGAAAGTCTGGGCGGCGAAGGACTGATGCTGCGAGAACCCGGATCGGCCTACGCTGTTGGCCGTTCATCCACTCTGCTGAAAGTCAAAACGTTTCATGATGCGGAAGCCACCGTGGTGGCTCATGAACCAGGTCGAGGCAAGCATCAGGGCAGACTCGGCGCGCTGGTCGTTCAGCTTCCGAATGGTAAGCAGTTCTCCGTCGGCACCGGGTTCTCTGACCGTGAACGAGAAAGTCCGCCAACGGTCGGCAGCCTGATCCAGTTTCGCTTTCAGGAGCTGAGCAACGCGGGCATCCCGCGATTTCCAAGTTACGTCGGACTTCGAACAGACGTTGACCGAGTGCTGGAAACTCCAAAAGCTCCACAGACCATACCACAACCGATCAAGGTGACCACGAAATCAACGGCACCCACGGAGCCCTCCGGCAAGAGCACAAAGAAGCCCGCTAAAGACCTTGCGAAAACAGCCGATGCGTCCGAGCCTGCTTCCGAAGCTCCGTCGACTCCAACCGGAGCCCGCCGATTCGAATTCGTCGAAGGCGGCTCGAGCAAATTCTGGGAAATCTCCCTCTCCGGCACCGACGTCACCACTCGCTGGGGCCGCATCGGTTCCGACGGCCAGTCGAAAACCAAGTCGTTCTCAAACAACGACAAAGCCCAGGCCGAATACAACAAGCTGATCCAGGAGAAGACTGACAAGGGCTACGAGGAGACTTAGACGCATTCGCAACGATTCCTGACCGGTGACAAAGCACGAACCAGGCGGGACAGACACATTCAGGAGACGAAGCTCAAACGCTACACTGCGACCCCGGAATAAACGAGAAAGCCAAAACTGACACCAGACTCTGACTCATAGTGATAAAAACATGACGCGTTCATTTCGTGTGGGATTAACAAGAGATTTTCTGAACCTGGACGGAACTCTGGGGTTCGGAGATATCGGGCTGGAACTTCTGGATCGTAATCCAAAGATCCAGAGTGAGTTTCTGCCGGACTTTGGCGGGGAGCTTCCGCCGCTGGTCTCTCAGGAATTCGATGCACTGCTGGTCCTGGCACCGAAGGTGACTGCGAATACTCTTTCGGGTGGCAAACGGCTGACTCACATTGCTCGCTTTGGTGTCGGCTATGACAGCGTCGATGTTCCCGCGTGTACTCGGCATGACGTTGTTCTGACGATTACACCATCTGGCGTTCGTCGTCCGGTCGCTGGCTCGGTGCTCTGCTTCATGCTGGCTCTTTCCCACAAGCTGCTGATCAAAGACCGAATCACTCGAAACGGACAATGGCATGACAAGCTTCAGTACATGGGCATGGGGCTGACCGGCCGAACGCTGGGCGTCATCGGGCTCGGGAACATCGGACGGGAAATCTTCCGGCTTGCGGCGCCGCATCAGATGCGATTCCTCGCCAGCGATCCTCACCGAACACCCGAAGATGCAATCGACTGCGGTGCGGAACTGGTCAGCCTGAATGAGCTGCTGGAGCGTTCGGATTTCGTCGTCGTCTCCTGCGCGCTGACTCCGGAAACTCGACACCTTCTGGACGCATCACGTATCGGCCGTATGAAGCGAGGTGCTTATGTGATCAATGTGGCTCGTGGCCCGATCGTCGATCAGGCAGCACTGACTCACGCTCTGCACAACGGCCATCTGGGCGGTGCGGGGCTGGATGTGTTTGAGAAAGAACCAATTGACCCAAATGATCCGCTTCTGAAAATGGACAACGTCATTCTGGCTCCGCATGCTCTGTGCTGGACCGATGAGATGTTTCGAGGCGTCGGGGTGGCGGCGTTTCAGAGTATTCTGGAAGTCGCGGAGGGACGAGTGCCGCAGGACATTGTGAATCGGGAAATCCTGGAACATGAATCCTTCCGCCAGAAACTTGCTCGCTATGCTCATTGATCTACAACACGCCGGTGACCTTGCGTGCTGAAAGATCAACCCTGAACAGAACGTCGTTTCGTGACCGTTCATTCTTTCAACCTGGACCCCAAACTGGACATCCTGCAGACGGTACGCCGTTTTGAACAGGATCGCTTCCTGCTGCTTCTGGATAGTGCCGCGCGACACCGTGAACGAGACAGCCGGTATTCCTTCCTGACGGCTGATCCGGTCAAAGTTGTACGACTCGATACCGTGACGTACGGAGACAACCCGTTCCAGACTTTGCGTGACTGGCAGAAGATGCTCGGCCAGCTCTCTGTTCAATCATCGCCGCCAGTGAATACTCCTGGGCTGCCTCCGTTCTTTGGTGGCATTGCCGGCCTGATGAGTTACGAGCTGGGCCTCGCGTTTGAGCGTCTGCCGTCTCCTTCTCAGAACGACTTTCACACTCCTGCTTTGCTGGCGGGACTGTTTGACTGGGCGATCGTCTGGGACCATCTGGAGAACACTGTTCGGCTGTTCGTGATCGAATTGCCACTCGATGATCAGATTGCAGGCGATCGCATTCAATGGGTTCGGAACCGCCTGGCGAATGAAGCAGCGGTATCGAAAACTGACTCCGTTCAGCCGTCGTCCCCGCATTCCTCGTCAGCAACAACTCGCTTTGCATCAAAGCATCAGATTGAACCATCGACGGCAGTTTACTCTGACTTCGCGCGAGAGGAATATGTTCGAACGGTGGCTCGAGTCATCGATTACATTCGTGCGGGAGATATCTTTCAGGCGAATCTGTCTCAACGGTTGCTGGCCCCGTGGAGTCGTCCGGCCGTTGACTTGTATGGCCAGGTGCGTCACCTGAACCCAGCACCGTTTTGCGGGCTCCTGACGTTCGACGACGTCGCGATCGTGAGCGCTTCGCCGGAACGCTTCATCAAGGTGAACGCGTCAGGCCTCGTGGAAACTCGCCCAATCAAAGGAACTCGCCGCCGCCCTCGATCACCAATTGTCGAGCTGTTTGCCGTAGAAGAACTGACTAGCAGCGAAAAGGATCGTGCAGAAAACGTCATGATCGTCGATCTGCTGCGGAACGATATTTCGCGTTCCTGCATCGCTGGCTCAGTGAAAGTCACAGGGCTCTGTGAACTGGAAAAGTTCGAGACTGTGCTGCACCTGGTGTCGACCGTACAGGGGCAGCTTCAGTCCGATCGTGATGTGTGGGACCTGATGGCCGGATGCTTTCCCGGAGGTTCCATCACAGGTGCGCCAAAGATTCGGGCAATGGAGATCATTGCGGAGCTCGAACCCATCGTTCGAGGTGCCTACTGCGGAAGTTTGTTTGCCCTCGGACCACACGGCGACTTCGACAGCAGCATTCTGATTCGCACATTTACGCTGAAAGACGGATGGGTTCAATTCCCCGTCGGTGGCGGCATCGTTGCCGATTCGGACCCGCTGGATGAGTACCGCGAAACGCTGCATAAAGCGTCCGGCATGATTCGAGCATTGCGGGAACGATAAGCCAGGCAACGTTGACTGTAGAGTGGATACGGAAAAAGCCCGACGGTTCTTGTTGACCCGTCGGGCTTGCTTTACCAGTGAGCATCAACCGCAATGGAATCTGAAATCTCAAATTTCAAATTTGAAATCTCAAATCCCTTATGACAGCTTGCGTTCGCGAATCCAGTCGGTGTGGAATTTCTCGCCGCGAGGCTTGTCGGTGCGTTCGTAGGTATGAGCACCGAAGTAGTCTCGCTGTGCCTGAAGCAGGTTGGCTGGCAGTCGACCACGGCGATATCCGTCATAGTATGTCAACGCCGCACTGAAGGCCGGTACTGGCAGACCGAGCTGGATCGCGGTTGCGATCACTCGACGCCATGACGGTTGCGCTTTCTCGATGGCCGACTTGAAGAAGTCATCCAGCAGCAGGTTTTCGAGATTCGGGTTCTTGTCGAACGCCTTCTTGATGTCTTCCAGGAAGACCGAACGAATGATGCAGCCGCCTCGCCACAGATACGCGATCGGGCCGTTTTGCAGCTTCCATCCAAACTCTTTGGCAGCCGCGTCAAGCTGAACATAACCCTGAGCATAGCTGCACAGCTTGGAAGCGTAGAGCGCCCACTTCACGTCGTCGATGAACTTCGCCTTGTCACCTTCGAACTTGCCCTCTGGTCCCTTCAGCACCGCTTCCGCTCGCACGCGTGCATCCTTCTGAGCCGACAGGCAGCGAGCAAACACGGCTTCGGTAATCAGCGTCGTTGGAACGCCAAGATCCAGAGCATGCTGGCTCATCCACTTGCCGGTGCCCTTCTGTCCGGCGGTGTCGAGAATCTTGTCGACAAGGTATTCGCCGGTTTCCTTATCCTTCACCGTGAAGATGTCACGAGTGATCTCGATGAGGTAGCTGGCGAGTTCACTTTCGTTCCATGATTTGAAGACCTGGTAGAGTTCTTCGTTCGTCAGCCCAACGCCGTACTTCAGAATGTAGTAGGCTTCGCAGATCAGCTGCATGTCGCCGTATTCGATGCCGTTGTGCACCATCTTTACGTAGTGCCCTGCTCCGGCTTCGCCCACCCAGTCACAGCAGGGAATGTCGTTGTTCGGTCCGACCTTCGCGCTGATCTTCTGGAAGACGTCCTTTACGTACGGCCATGCTTCCGGATGACCGCCTGGCATGATGCTCGGGCCCTTCAGAGCACCTTCTTCGCCGCCGGAAACGCCGGTGCCGATGAACCGGAATCCTTCTTCCGCCAGCTGCTTGTGACGTCGGTTCGTATCGACGTAATCTGCGTTGCCGCCGTCGATGATGATGTCACCCTTCGCCAGCAGCGGCTTCAGCTGATCAATTACGGCGTCAACAGGAGCACCCGCCTTGACCATGATCATGACACGGCGAGGAGACTGGAGGCTGTTCACAAAGGCCTCAAGAGTATCGTATCCCTTGATGCGGTCCGGAGTTCCCGCTTCAACAACCCCCGGAGGACGGCTACCGAGTCCACTGATGAACTCATGAGTCGTTTCCGTCGTTCGATTGTACACACCGACAGAAAACCCCTTGTTGGCCATATTCATGACCAGGTTCTGTCCCATCACCGCCAGGCCGATCAGGCCGATATCGTGCTTTGACATTTCAACTTTGCTTTTGCTGCTGAACCTGAAACGAAAAGCCTGAATCCGCAGAACCAGGCCATGCCCCCACATGTTCGAGTTTTCTGGCTCTTTTCCACAAGTCCAGGACGGGCAAGACCCAGTATTTTGCCATTTTTTTGGCAATCCGTCCTTCGCAGATCGTGGCAAATCTGTGGTGCCCGGGAAACGAAGAGAAGTCGCCAGGCCACGTAGGATGGCCGCCCTCGGCCGTCTTCTTTCCTTTTGCGATCTTCTTCCGAGTGCAGTCGCTTGAACTGTTCTCCAAATGACACAAACGACCTTGATGAGCGTTGAGTCGTCGATCCGCAGTATGAACGCAATCGCAGACGGCCGAGGGCGGCCATCCTACTGCTGGTCCAACTCAGCGCCGGGCGAAGTTCGCAGCAAAGCTGCGAACTGTTGCCCGGCTTGCAAGACCTGCCTGTGTTACTAGCGCTGCACTCGTGCTGAGCCACCAGAGGCGACGGCTTCGACCTCTTTGATCGTCGCCATCGTGGTGTCGCCTGGGTAGGTCGTCAGAAGTGCGCCGTGGGCCCAGCCGAGGTTCAGTGCTGTCTGAGGATCTTTGCCGGTCAGCAGGCCGTAGAACAGACCTGACGCAAATCCGTCGCCGCCGCCGATTCGGTCGATAACGTCCAGTTCCATCGTCTTGGCCTGGTAGGTCTTGCCTTCCAGCCAAAGAACCGCGCTCCAGGAGTGTCGGTTGGTGGAATGAACTTCTCGCAGAGTCGTCGCGACCGCTTTCACGTTCGGCAGCTTCTTCGCCACTTCTTCCATCATACCGAAGAACGCAGCAGGGTCGAGCTTGCTGTGGCTCTCCACATCCTGGCCCGTCAGCCCCAGACCCTTCTGCAGGTCTTCTTCGTTGCCAACCAGAACGTCAACGTGCTCGACGATGCGGTTCAGGGTTTCCTGCGCCTTATCGAGTCCACCGCTGATCTGCCACAACTTGGCTCGATAGTTCAGGTCGAATGACGTGACCGCACCGGCGGCCTTGGCGGCTTTCATGCCTTCGATGATGACTTCCGGGGTCGTTGGTGACAGAGCAGCAAAGATACCCCCGCTGTGGAACCAGCGAACTCCGCCGGCGAAGATCTCGCCCCAGTTCAGATCGCCAGCCTTCAGCATGCCAGCGGCTTCATTGCTTCGATTGTAAAACACGATCGGGCCGCGAACGCCGTGACCCTGGTCGCTGTAGACGGTCGCCATGTTAGGCCCGCGAACGCCGTCATGCTTGAACATCTTGTAGAACGGCTTCACGCCCATCGCGCGAACTCGCTCGTTGATGAGGTCGCCAATCGGGTAGTCGACCATGGCCGTCGCGATCCCGGTCTTCAGCTGGAAGCAGTCGGACAGGTTCGCAGCACAGTTGAATTCGCCACCGCTGACGTGCACGTTGAAGTTCGTGGCCTTGCGGAACGGAATAATCCCTGGGTCCAGGCGGTGAATCAGAGCACCAAGAGACACGAAATCGAGGGCACCAGACATTGGAACGTTCAACATTGAGACAGATCCTTTGAGTTCTTCTTCGGCGACAGGCCGAGGGCAGATGGAATTGACGGGAGATTATCGGCATGCAGCCGGTCCGCACTTGAACAGGCCGCAGAACACAGTATTTCAGCCGGATTTCCAAGTATCCTAGGGGTTGCCCGCCGGGAATTCAAAACCAGACTCACCCTTCACATTCCATTCCCGCCAGAGACATGCGGAAAGCGTCAAAAACCGGGCGATGGAAATTCATTCGACCTGAGACGTTTCGTTCGTCATCATTTCAGTCTCTCAGGAGAATTGCCTTGAGCTTGTCCCACCTCGTTTTTTCCCGCCGAATCGCTCTGCTCTGCTGCTTCGTGATCACTGCCATGTGTTCGCTGAGTTCGCCTGTGCGCGCTCAGGAAGGTGAGGACGCGACGGCTTCCGGAATCGCGTACTTCGAAAAACATGTCCGCCCGATCCTGGTCGAACGGTGTTACGGTTGTCATTCTCAGCGCAATTCGAAGTCCGAAGGAGGACTGACGGTCGATGATCCCGCAGCGTGGCTCAGGGGCGGCGATTCCGGCCCGGCTCTCGTGCCCGGCGATCCGGAATCCAGTCTGCTTCTGAAGGCGGTGCGTTACAAGAACGCGGACCTCCAGATGCCTCCGTCAGAACAGTTGTCAGCGGAAGATATCAAGCATCTGGAAACATGGATCAAGCTGGGAGCACCTGCTCCGGAAAACTCATCACCGTCGAACGATCTCGTTCCTTCCGATCCGGTCGCCGGAAAATCTCACTGGGCCTTTCAGCCTCTGGTCGAAACTCCGGCTCCCACGGTGAGTCATGCGGACTGGCCACGAACGCCGGTCGATCAGTTCATTCTGGCCAGGCTTGAACAACAGTCGCTGACTCCGGTCGCCGACTCAAAGCCACGCGATCTGATTCGGCGAATCACGATGGTGCTCACGGGACTTCCTCCTTCGCCCGAGCATCTGACTCAGTATGAAGCTCAGCCAACTCCCGAAACGCTGACACAGATTGTCGATGAACTGCTCGCGTCACCTCACTTCGGTCAGCGATGGGGACGTCACTGGCTGGACCTGGCTCGTTATGCCGACTCCAACGGGCTTGATGAGAACTTCCTGTTTCGCGAAGCCTGGCGATATCGCAACTGGGTGATCGACGCGGTCAATGCCGACATGCCCTACGACCGATTTCTTCTGGAACAACTGGCGGGCGATCTGCTTCCACATGATTCCATCGAACAGCGCGACAGGCAGCGTATCGCCGCGGGCTTTCTGGTGGTTGGCCCCAAGGTCCTGCTGGGCGTCAATCCAGATCGACAGAAGATGGATGTCGCCGACGAACAGATTGAAACGGTCGGCCGAGTCGTCCTGGGACAGACTCTCGGATGTGCTCGCTGTCATGATCACAAGTTTGATCCGGTCCCGACTCGTGACTACTACGCTCTGGCCGGAATCTTCACGTCGACTCGCGTGATGGAACAGCGATTCATGCTGAATGAACAGCGAGTCATGGAGCGGCTTCAGGGACTTGGCGACAACGGACAGCAGGCCGATGACGACTATGAAACGTTCTGGCGAGAAATGCCCAACCTGAAGGCTCACGGCGAAAAGTCCAAAGCCGTTCTGGATCTTCTGAAGCAGAAGGACGAGCAGGCGATTGCTCAGCGTCTGGCTCAGGATGGCGATGGCTTTTGTGTTCAGGCGCGAGATGCCTCCGTTCCCATCGATCAGCGTATTGCGGCTCAGGAAGAATACCTGAAGACGCAGATTGAAAAGCTGAGCAAGCCGCCCGGCATTCCTCCTCGCGCGATGATTCCCTGTGAAGCGGAATCGATGCAGGATGAAGCCATCCGAAAGTCGGGCAAGTTTGATCAGCCAGGGGATGTGGTTCCGCGAGGATTCCTGAGTGTTCTGCAGGACGGTCCGGTGAATGCAATGCCTGCTCAGCAAAGTGGTCGCATCGAACTGGCTCAATGGCTGACGGACACGAATGCTCGTTCCGGCTGGCTGACCGCGCGAGTCCAGGCGAATCGTGTCTGGTACCACGTGATGGGCCGCGGACTCGTCAGAACGGTCGATAACTTTGGACGCACGGGAGAAGCTCCGAGTCATCCGGAGCTGCTGGACCATCTGGCCCTTCAGCTGATTCAGAACAAGTGGTCACTCAAGAGTCTCGTACGGCAGCTCGTCCTGTCCCGAACTTTCGCGCTCAGCAGTCAGTACAACGAGCAGGCTCATGCTGTCGATCCGGACAACACACTGCTCTGGCGCGCTCACCGTCGCCGTGTTGATGCGGAATCACTGAGAGATGGGATGCTTGAGGCGGCCGGTGTTCTGGAACTCGATCCGATGGAATCCACGGTGGCGTATCTTGGCGATCAGGCCACGGCTGTTGGCAACAATGCCGTGCGGCGACGAACGGATTACAACTGCCGCAGCGTTTATCTTCCGGTCATTCGTAACGATCTTCCGGAACTGTTTGAGGTCTTCGATTTCGCGAATCCACACTTCGCTACCGGAGCACGTCCAAAGACGACCGTGCCGACTCAGAGCCTGTTCCTGCTGAACGACACGATGGTGATGAACGCCGCGAAACAGACGGCTCGCAGAATCCAGGAAGAATCCTCACAGAATTCCAGAGAACAGATGCTTGAGCGAACCTGGGAACTCATTCTGCACGAGCGACCTACCGATGAAGAACGACAGGCGGTTTCAGACTTTCTGGACCGCACGGCCTACCGTTTGAATGAAACAGGCGACCCCGACCCGGAACTGAGTGCCCTGGCGCAGGTCTGCCATGCACTCTTTGCGTCCAGTCGTTTCCTGTTCCTCGAGTAAGTAGAGGAAGGGCGCGAGCCCTTCGGTTTTGATGGCCCCGGACTTCCGTGCGGTGCCTGCAACGGAGTATTCACAATGCGGTGTTACGACTTTCAGAAAGCGACCAGCCGAAGAGCCCTGCTGCAGCAGTCGGCCTGTGGTTTCGCGGGCCTGAGTCTTGCCGCGATGGCTGCGTCGGCTTCCACGGCGAACGCAGGCGATGCGGCATGGCGACTGGCTCATACGGCTGCAAAAGCCAAACGAGTCATCTTCCTGTTCATGTGGGGCGGGCCAAGCCATGTCGATCTCTTCGACTACAAACCTCGACTGAATGACTTTGCCGGACGACCAGTCACGCCCGAAGCCTATGGAGGCAAACAACCTCCAGGGGGCAGCATTCTGGATTCGCCGTTCAAGTTTCGACAGCACGGTGACGGCGGCGTCTGGATCAGTGAGCTGTTTCCGGAACTGTCCCGCCATGCGGACAAGCTCTGCGTCATCCGCTCAATGCATACCGACGGGTCTGCTCACGGGGAAGCGCTGCTGAATCTTCACACGGGCACATCCAGTCTGGTTCGACCAAGTGTCGGAGCGTGGGTGCGTTACGGTCTGGGAAGTGAAAGCGACAACCTTCCGGCGTTCATCACGATCTCTCCACCGCGAGGTCACGGAGGCGTGCAGAATTATGGCTGTGCGTTTCTTCCGGCGACGCACCAGGGCATGGCCATCGGCGCAGCGGAGATTCCGGTCGCGAAGGCGAAGATCTCGAACCTGACCAATGCCGAACTGGATCGATCTTCACAGCGACAGCAGCTGGATTTGATTCAGTCACTCAACCACAAGCATCTGCGAACCGCAGGAATGGACCCAGGCATCGAAGGGCTGATCGCCAGTTATGAGATGGCCTTCCGGATGCAGTCGTCCGTTCCGGCCATCATGAACCTGAGTGATGAATCCAAAGAGACTCTGGAACTGTACGGAATCGACCAGGCACCAACGGATAACTTTGGACGCCAGTGCCTGCTGGCCAGAAAGTTCGCCGAACAGGGTGTTCGCTACATTCAGGTGTCCACAGACTACACGTGGGATCATCACACGAAGAACAACGAGGGACTGATCAAGGAGTGTTCACAGGTGGATCGTCCAATCGCAGGACTGCTGGCCGACCTGGAACAGCGAGGACTGCTGGATGATACGCTGGTCGTTTGGGGCTCAGAATTCGGACGCACACCAACAGCGGAAAACACGGACGGCCGAAATCATCATCCGTCTGCCTTCACAATGTGGCTGGCCGGTGGCGGAGCAAAAGGCGGATTCACATACGGCTCGACCGATGACTTCGGATTTCATCCCGCTGAAAACCCCGTGCACATGCACGACTTTCACGCCACGCTTCTGCACGCACTTGGACTCGACCACAAGCGTCTGACCTACCGTTACGCCGGCCGCGACTTCCGACTCACCGATGTCTACGGGGATGTGCAGACGGAGTTGTTTGGGTGAGGAGTTTTCAGTTTTCAGTTTTCAGTTTTCAGGGTTCAGGGTTCAGGGTTCAGTTAGTCGCCCGCTTTCCGCTTTCTGCTTAGCTTTGCACGGCTCGGAACAGGGCCTGAAGTTCATCCGGCACGTCCTGATCATGATCGACCGTGCTGCGAACTTCTTCGATCAGAAGCTCGCGGTAGCGGTTTCGCAAGCGATGAACGAACACCTTGACGGCAGATTCGGTTGACTGAGTCTTCGCTGCAATCTCAGCGACGGGCAGGCGAGAATCGTCGAGTACCAGGAAGCCTCGACACAGGTCAAACAAGTCCTGCCGACCTTTGTCTTTCATTTCCTGTTCCAGTCTGAGCAGCACCTGATTCAATAGTGTCAGCGCCCAGCGACGTTCGAAAATGGATTCCGCGTCCGCGTTATTTGTCAGCCCTGAAACGTGAGAATCCACTTCGCTGATATCGCGAGGATCCATGGTGACTAGGCCGCCGCGCTTAATCGCATGACGTCGATCCAGTTCGTTGGCAAGAAAACGCTGAAAGGCCGTCAGCAGGAATGTGCGAAAGCGTCCTCGTTCCTTGTCTGCGGACTGCAGAAACGGTTTCTCCAGAAGCTGCACAAAGAAGCTCTGCACACAGTCCGACGCGTCATCACTTCCGAATCCTCGTCGGCGAGCATACGCATAAAGCGGCGACCAGTATCGCTGGCACAGAGCCGTCAGCGCCGGCTGAACTCCGGAACCTTCGCGCTGACCGGCAGCGACCACCAGGCTCCACTGAGTCGTGTGAAAGGATGCATTTCGATCTGGCACCGGTGAAGACACGGCAAGGCTTCCGAGTCTGCAAAGACGCTCGAATTCTCCACTTGCTAAGCGGCATCTTCCTTGCGCTGGGCGCGAACTTCAAGTTCGCCGTAGATCAGGCCGCCTCGAACGACAGCCGTTGTGGCATCCTGAGCAATGCGGACGGACAGAATCCGATCCGCCAGCTCCTGTTCAATGAATCGTTCCGTCAGAAGACTGGCGAACCCGTCAATCATCACCGCCCCGCCGGACAAAATCACTGGCATCCGCTGCTTTTGCAGAGCCGTCTTCACGGCGTGGCTGTTCAGCATCGTGCCGATCGTTCGTGTGACGCGGTCCAGAACAGCTGCATAAAATCGCGACAAGGCTCGTTCACGGTCACTGAGTGCATTGCGAAGATGAACGCGGCCCTGCTGCTTCCACTGTCGGACCGTTTCAAGATCCAGATAGGCGTTGCCTTCATCATCCCACTGCTGAATTGCAAACTGGCGGGCGACTTCGGAGTCGATCCAGTTGCTTCCGATCGCAATGGATTCCTTCGCGATGCAGACCCCGTAACGCGACACGCACACGCTGGTCGTCTCCGCCCCCATCACAACACTGATGCCGGTGAAAGCAGACTCATTGCCGCAGGCCAGCAGAGCAGCCTCTGCTGCATTGACGACCACCGGCCGGAATCCCTTCATGCGGACAAGGCGACAAAGGAATTCTGCGTTGCGTTCAAACTGAGCCAGATTCTCTGATCCGCCAGGTACAGTCAGGATACAAAGATCATTCTTGCCCGAAGGAGCAGGCAACATCGCGTCCGTCAGGATGCTCAGCATCTGGCGGGCTGGAGCATCGTCAGAAGGAACCTGCCCATCAACAAACAGCGATGTTCCCGGAACACGGCTCAGCCACTGGGCTTTTTCGGCACTGTTCCCAACCACCGCCAGTGCACCTTCACAGATCGCGTAGGGGATATTCTGTCCCTCCAGCGCTGTGCGGTGAGCAGGTGTGTCGTCGATCAGAGCATACTCGGATCGTCCCGCAAACATGGAAAGACGATCCGGATTTTCCGGTGAGCGAAAGACACTTCGAATCCAGTTAGCCCCAAAGTCGATCGAGCAGATCATGAGTCTATCCGTTCCTTCCGTGTGTTCTGAGACCCAAACTGCAGGTCATCCTCAGCAGTCTCCGCAGCACCTGCACCGATTCGACTGGACATCGAATCGTTACGGCGTCGATCAGCACTCGACACCATATGAGGAGCGCGAATGGTCGTATGAGCGGCATCGATCCGAAGTCGCCGCGGCCCTGCCGGACGTCCGAACAGATTGATGCGAAGTGGCAACTGAATTTCCTTCAGGTCAATCGGAAGACGATTCTGAATCAGATCATCGAGATCGTCGGACGGAAGCTCGGTCGTCACAGCTTCCACTTTTTCCATCGCCATGATTGACGACCCAGACATGGCTGGCGGCACGGACATGGCAACTTCAGGCACAGCGATCTTTGGTGCCACGATCGCAGCGACTGGTTCATGCTTCGCCATCGTGTCCTGCATCATTGCCTGGATCGGAAGATCAATCGACTTCGCGGCGATGGCTTCGTCGACCGCTTTTTCCAGCAGGAACGCCGGACCAGCCTTCTCGGCTGTTATGGCCATTCCTTCTTTCGCCAACTGCGAACGAGGAGCCCAGTCGCGGCTGAACCACTCACCTTCGCGAACCAGTGAGGACGCAGCCACAGGAGCAGCAGCCTTCTCAATCACCATGGGTGCGACTGACGCTGCCTCGATGGATTTTGCAGCCAGCATACGTTCCGCACTGATTTCCAGTTTGTCGCGAAGGGCGATCGGCTTCGAAGGCACTGCTGACTGTGCCACAGGCTCTGAAAGGTCTGATGGCTCAGAATCACTGATCGGCAGCATCATCTGCTGCATGGCGTTCACGGGAGTTTCGTCATCGACTCGCAGTGAACCCACGAGAACCAGAATGCCTGCGACCAGCAATCCACCGATCACCAGGATATTCAGGAGACTTATTTCCGCGTTCACGCCGCTTTGAGGTTCGATCAGGTCTTCAACGGGAGGCATCGGTGCGACTTCCGGGACATCTGCAGACAGAGGTTCCGATGAAACCTGCTGCGAGACCGGCTTGACTTCCAAACCCATGTTCTCATCCTCCGTGGCAAACGGATCAGCGAGCGCCACAGGAGCAGACTGTACATCGAACGGATCGGCACTCGCTGGAATCGTCAGGGAAGTAGCGGTCTCGGCCGACGTCTGATGATCATCGTTCAGGCTGACTTCCGGCGGAGCAACCTGAAGGGGAACATCCTGGGAAGACACAGGCTGAACGGCGGGGGCAACAGCCGGAAGTGTCAAATCAGCAGGTGCCGCCTGGGACGGTGTCAGATTCTGCGAAGGAACCGCTTCTGCACTTTTCCATTCGGAGAAGGAATGACGAACGGACCCAAAGTCGCGCGTCGTCTGAGTCCCCACGTTGCCAAGACAAATCACGTCTCCATGATGAACGCGATCTGACAGCGCAGACGTCTTCGAAGGTGTCTGACCGGGAAGTCGAGCTGGCACGCTCAACTGATGGCCTGACGTTGAAAGCCCCAGACCTGTAAGTACATCGCCAATGACGACCTGTTCGTCCGCCAGTGCAATCACGTGAATACCAGACGGAGTCTGAACAGCCGCGTTTCTCTGTGGAACAGTCACGTTCTCAAGGCTCTGCACGACCAGAACATCACCCGCGGCAACTCGCTCACCGGAATCTGCAGCGTTCATGTTCAGAAGCTGTGTCCACTGAGAACGAGTCTGAGCACTGCGCAGGACAGCCACATTGACCTGAGAGGCCAGAGGTCGCGTCTTGCGCACAGCTTCATGCAGAGTCATGCCTGGCTGAAAAGCGTAAAGATTCGGCTGCTCGACATCCCCGACCACCGCGAAGGTGCCCGATGGATTCGCCGCTGGCACAGCATTTTGAGCGTGAACGCTCGGCGCAACGCAGACGAATGCGCTCAATGCCAAAAAGAGCTTCAGCCGTTCCATGGCCAGAACCTCATTCTGTATCAGTATTCCGTTTCGATCGAATCGTCGATGAATCAGAGACTCAAAACGACTTTCGGCAGAATCTGCGCATCACATCCGTGTGGGCAGTCAATTGCCTACCTAGGCATCGGCATTCATCAGGGAACCCATCATTGTTTTCACGCCGCCAGGCCAAGCCCGAAAAGCCTGTCTGGCATGGTCGGTTCAACCGTTACAGACTCACTGGACTGACAGAATCCCCTATACGCTGGTGATGCGTTCATTCGGCAGATTTTTCGACGACTCGTCTCTGAGTTGCCATCTTCCAAAGCGACGATGCAAGCCAGGCCAGCAGCACATGGATGCCCACAAAGGCAATGTCCATTATGGCATTGGCTAAGGGAGAAAACCGTAAGGGATCGGGGCCATGAATCACATCGTAGACCACATGAATGATCACCGCGGCCGCGATTCCGAACGATACTGTGCCTGCCGATCGCAGCAACAGGCGACTAGCCAACGACTTTCCACGGCATCCAGCGTTCCAGACGCAGAAACTTGCCGCACTGCAGACGACAAGGATCGATGTGGAAAGGAGATTCAGAAGCAGTGTCGGGTGATTGTTCCGCGAAACAACCAGCCAAAAGGCCAGCACCAGGGACCACAACAGCATGACGCGCATTCGTGAGAGTAACACAGATTCACTCTTTCCCAGCAGCCTGTTTTCGACCACTGTCCCGGTTCATTCTGCTCAGTCGCCAATGCTCGTCCTGATCCTGTCGACTCGACAATCATTCAGCGTGGATTCTCAACGAGGCCTTTGCGGGTCAACTCAGCCTGTCCCTGCGGAAACAACTTCAGATAGGCCGCACGATGAATCTTGTAGGGCTTGAGGTAGAACTCTTCGTCATCATCTTCCTTCACTCGTGCGACCAGTTCTGCCATGCAGCGGATCAGCAAGTCTTTGGCTTTCCGATCTTCGCCTCGCTTTTGCAGCACTTCTGCAAAGAGGCCCACTTCATCCCAATAGGCGATATCAGAAACTTCCGCGTCCAGCATCCATTGGAAATGCGTATTCGCGAGTTCCAGATCGTTGATACGGAATGCGGCCGTCCCCAGCTGCACATGGCCCAGATTGTAGTCCAGATGTGGAGTGAACCGAGTGATCAGCGCAGCGACGTCGGCTGTTCGACCTTTTTCCACCAGAGCATCAACATAGGCGAGGAAATTGTCGCTCAAGACCGTTGAGACTCCATAGACGTCTTCCGCGATCGAGGGATCCGATTGCTCGGCCAGTTTCAGGTACACTTCATAAGCAGAAATCGTCGCATCGGCTTTCGATAGTCCTCGCACGGTCGTCAGAGCTTCCACATACTTTTCAAAGTTTCGCCCGAGAATGCCGTAGGCCGTGAAGCGATTTTCCTGCTCCGCTGTCAGCAACGGCAATGGTTCATTCAGCAGCTTCTCATACGCTTCCAGAAACTGCTCCGGCGTGCGCTGAGGATGTTTGGGAGCCAGCAGAGATTTGCGATCGGCGGGAGTCGTAAGTCCCAGCAACTGTCGTCCCACGTGGATCCGCCAAATAGTCTGCTCAGACGTTTCCGGCGGCTGCTCGGAGGATGGATACCACTGGCTTCGATCGCCATCCAGAACCACCCAGCCGTCCTGCCCCTGGATCTTTGTTGTGGCCACTGCAACGCGACGCGATGGATACTTCAGACGCAATGACATCCGAACAACCGTGACGACCTCAGCCTCGTCCAGCTTTTCTCCCTTCCATTGAGCAAGCAGCGAGCGTTCTTCTTCCGGACCTTCGACATCGACCTCATCAATGAGGCTGTTCACTTCCTGTTCCCAGCAGCAGTGAATGGCATACACATCTTCGACGGGGCGCTTCATCATGTGATCATCAAAGAAGCACCATGTCTGACTCCCGACGAGGCCGTAGTTTTCGTTATCGTCTTCGAGTCCCGTTTTGTCTTTCAGTCGAAAACGCAGCAGCCAGAACGGACTGGCCGTCTTTGACGGAGGCCACACGAGTTCCCGCTGATCCACGACTTCCACTTCATCCGGAGCCTCCGCCAGTTCGTTTGGATGTGACAGCCAGCGAGCGAAGTCAGCTCGCGCTGCAAACGTCGGATCCTTCGCCGCGTCCGGAATCAGGTCTTCTCGCTTCAATTCTGTCAGATACTCCTTCGCAACCATGGAGAGGTTGACGTCCAGACAGGCGTTGGCGAGTGACTTAAATCCTTCGTCCAGTCCGAGTTTTCCGGCTGCCCATGCGGATTCGAGTCGCACGGAACTCTCAGGGTGTTTCATCGCCAATGTCAGCAGGGCATCACGTTCGGCATGCTTCAGAAATGGCAACGCGACGGCAGCACTGTGACCGAAGTCAGCGTGTTCCTTGTCGGGATCTTCCAGCCAGCTTCGCAGCAGCTTCACGCCTGTGTCGGAATCGAACGGATGAATCTCAAGCTTCTCCTCCAGTGCCGCCTGATTCGCACAGTCAAGAAGAGCAACGCCAATGTCGCCGCCCGGCAACTGTTTCGCAAGTTCTTCAAACACATAGTCGTGCTGAGGATGTTCGGAGCCAAACTGAGCCATCGTGATGTACCAGTAGTAACTGTCCTCAGCAAACATCTTCTTTGCTGCGGCAACAACTGTCTCCGCACCCTCACGAGTTCCAAACTGTGCCATGATTCGAAGAAGGCCGACCAGATCGTTCTGTCGAGCCTTATCGGTCTGATCACCCATCTCGTTAAAGATGCGTATCAGTTCCGGAATCCCTTTTTCACGGAGCACTTTCTCAGCCGGACTGTCTTCTTCAACGTCCATAAACAAACTGGAAAGCTCATCCAGTCGCGAGGACATTCCATCAATCTTCTCCTCTGCTGGGAGCCGTTTCAGAGTCTCCACCAGAAAGTTCGCATCAGACGTCGAACGGAATGAGGAATCCTCGAGGGCCAACAGTTCTTCGCTCAGATCGCCGTCAGGCTCCATGCCGCGAGTAATCGCTTTTTGCAGAGGAGTACCGATCGAGCGTTTCGTGGCACGGGATTTCTGCTTCGACTCCGACTTCGCTGGCTCCTGCCCAGCGACCGTTCTGATCGGTCCGCTTAACGTCAGGACAAAACACAGCGTCCCCTGGAGACATCGCTTAATGATTCGGCTGCGGAGATTCCGCTTCGTCACTCGGTCAATCATTGCTGGCATCTTTTCCGATTCGTTGCTTTCGTACTCGTGTGCTCGATTCCCGCGACCGCAGTTCGCGCCGGTGCAGAATCGCGAAACGACCTGCCGCTCGTGGACGCTAGCCGAAGTCTATCGACAGCATTGATCGGATTCACGTCGAGAGAGCGTGGCGCACTCCTCCCCGGCTCTGCCTCACCCGGGAACGACGACCAACGCCAACAACAAATCGCCTTGCGCATAAACTCTTTTCTGACAACAACTTAAGGCTCGCATCAAGAATCAGAAAAATCTTCGAAATCCACCGATGAATGCCGAAAGCGACGGGCTCTTTCCATTTAGGAACACTTCGAATTCCGATTTCATGGTGACTGTATGCCCGCACTTCTTGTGACAGATTCAAGGTACAAGTTCATCCCGCCGCACGAAGGAAACCTGTGGCCAAAAGTCCTGGGACATGTGATGCCTCACTTTCGGCGTCGCAAGTACTGTGTGGACCGCGTTGAGATTCGGGGCGAAGACAGGCTGGCTCAGCTTGTGAAGTCAGGCCACGGAATCCTGCTGGCTCCGAACCACAGCCGAATGACCGACGCAATGGTTCTTCAGGATCTGGCGATGAAGATTCGCCAGCCGTTCTTCATCATGGCCAGCTCGCATTTGTTTCGAGGAAGCAAACTGCTGGCCTGGATGCTCCGCCGACTTGGGGCTTTCAGCGTCTACCGGGAAGGCATTGATCGTCAGGCGATTCAGAAGAGCATCGACATACTGAGTGATGCTCAGCGACCGCTTGTCCTGTTTCCTGAAGGTGCTCTCAGCCAGGCCAATGACCATCTGAATTCTCTGCAGGAAGGCTTCTCCTTCATTGCTCGTTCGGCGGCGGCAAAACTGGAACGTGCGGAGTCCTCAGCGTCCGGTCGGAAGATCTACACTCTACCCGTTGCCATTCGCTACGTGTACGAAGGAGACATCGAACAATCAGCGGGGCAGATGCTGGGCAGCATCGAGAAGCGACTCTCCTGGAGAACTCAGCACGGACAGTGCCTGGTCGAACGAATCTACCGAGTCGGCAATGCCCTGCTCTCTTTGAAGGAACAGGAGTATCTCGGACAGGTTCAGCACGGAGAACTCGATGAACGCCTCGAACGGCTGATCAATCACCTGCTGGTGCCTCTGGAACAGGAGTGGCTCGGCGGTCCAAAGAGTGATGCCGTGATCCTGCGAGTCAAAGAACTGCGACGAGCCATCATGCCGGCGATGGTCGATGGCAACCTTGCTCCCGATGAAATGGCTCGTCGATGGAAACACCTGGAGGATTCCAACTTTGCACAGTCACTGAGTCTCTATCCGGCTCGCTATGTCGCATCCAGCCCAACGGCCGAACGTATTCTGGAGACCGTTGAGCGATTCAATGAGCATCTGAACGGCGATGAAACACCTCACGGTCCGCTGACCGCCCTCGTTCAGGTCGGCGAACCCATTGAAGTCCCGGCAAAACGCGATCGAACAGCCAAGTCCGACCCGCTGCTCGCCGCCGTCGAACAGCAACTGACGAAGCTGCTTAGTGACACCGCAAACGAATGCCATCCGTATGTTGCCCGTGGAAAGAAATGACCAGGTGCGAATGACCAACGAGTTTTTGACCGTCGCAAAGAACGATGTAGGACAGTCGTTCGCCACGTGGCCACCAAATCCAACCAAGAACCACCAAACCAAGAACCCTGCCATGCCCACTCCACTGCCAACATTCCGCCGTCAACAGGCCGCGACAATCGCCACGATCTACGTCGCCTACGCAACCTCCATGATCCTGCGCATGATTCCGACGGTGGCCGGAACATCAATCAAGGGTGACGAATCACTGGGGATAGGAATCGACCAATGGACGACGGTCCTTTCGGCGGGAACCTGCGGAGCCATGATCGGAAAGTTCATCTGCGGATGGGCGGCCGACAAATTCGGCGGTCATCGAACGTTTGCGATTGCATTATTTGTGGCATCCGCATTCGTGGGTCTGTTTGCGATGTCATCAAGCCTGCGAATGTTCCAGCTGACATTCTTCATCACGCTTATGGCACAATCAGCCGGATGGCCTTCGATGACTCGCATCATCGTGAACTGGGTCGCACCATCGGAATATGGTCGAGTCTGGGGAATTCTGTCGACAAGTTCTCGCGTTGGGACTCTGACGGCCACGTTCATTCTTGGATCACTGCTGACCTGGTTGTCCTGGCGAGGCATGATGGGCATAGCGGCAGGGCTCGGGCTCTGCGCTGCTATCTTCTATGCATTGATGATGAAAGAACGACCTGAGGGTTCCATCCCTGTAACATCAGATGATGCGGATGCCGCTTCGACCTTTGTGACTCCTGCGAAGCCAGCTCATCGATTTGATGGCATGACGCTGGCGCAAGTGATTCCACAGTTCTTCTGCAGCCTGCGATTCTGGCTAATTTGCGGCAGTCTGATGGGACTCACCATTCTGTGGGACTTTCTGCTGCTGGTTCCGATGTACCTTCAGGACACATTGCGCCTGACGGAAGCACAAGCCTCCCGAGCAGCCTCGGCGTTTCCTCTTGGAAGCCTGATCTCCGTGCTGGCCGGCGGATTCGTCTTTGACAAACTGAACCGTCGAACAACAGCCTGGGTGATGGCGGGATTGCTCACCGTCGCCGCCGGATGTCTGCTCTCGTTTCCGATGCTTGCCAGTCTGTCACTGCCCGAACCAGCTGCTGCGATGGCACCATTGGTCCTGCTGTTCGTCTTTGGCATCTGTGTCTCGCCGTGTTACTACATTCCCTGCAGCGTATTCTCGATCGACTTCGGAGGCCCCCATTCTGGTTTTCTCGTCTCGATTCTTGACGCCGTCGGATTCGCAGCCACCGCCACGTTCTACTATTTCGGAGGATCGCTGATCAAAACAGCCGGCTGGAACACGTTCATCGCCACCCTCGCCACGATCTGTGCCGCCTCTGCGGTAGCGACGTTTCTCTTCATGCACCGACATGCCAGAAAAAGCCAGCCCGCAGCATGAGGCGCGGTCGAATCCGGTTTCTGTGTGCCCCGCGTCTGTCTCCCTTCCTTTTCGCTTCCGTCGGTTTTATCCCGGCGGAAGCCACGCTACCGTATTTTTGTGTTAGTCCACCTCAGGAACTGTTCAGAGTCATGTCGTCCTCTGTTACGATCTCGCCCGGCAGGCAACGCTGTGAAGGTTTTTCCCGCAAAACCTTGCGTTAGTAGCGGCAGGGCGCGAGCCCTCCGGTGAGTGTGCATCATGAATTCACCGGACGGCTCGCGCCATTCCGCTACAAAATCCTTCACAGCTTTGCCCTGGAGGCGGGTTGTGACAGTTCCGGCGGACAAGTTTGACCACTATCGAAACTACCTGCGTTTTCTGGCCAGAACGCAGATGCCCGTTCACCTTCGCGCTCGGATGGATGCTTCGGATCTCGTTCAGCAGTCGCTGCTTCAGGCGTGCGAGGCGGCGGAGGATTTTCGAGGGTCGTCCGAACCAGAACTGATGGCGTGGCTAAGAAAGATCCTGGCCGGCGTTGTGTCGCATACGATTCGAGACCAGCATCGCGAACGGCGTGATGTGTTTCGTGAGCAGGCCATTCAGCAGAATCTTGATCAATCCTCCGTGTATCTCGCCAGCGCCTTTTTGGCCGATGACGCGGGGCCATCCGCCGTTGTGCGAAAGGAAGAACTGGCACGTGATATCGCGGAGCTTGTCGAACAGCTCCCGGAGACTCAGCGCGATGCCATCATTCTTCATTACTGGCAGGAAGTCCCGTTGAAGCAAGTCGGTGAACTGCTGGGTAAGTCACCTGCGGCGATTGCCAGTCTTCTTCAACGAGGACTCGCGACGCTCAGAGACCAGGCCGGAAAGCTGGAACGATGACGGCTTCGGATCACTCTCACGATGCTGCACTCGAGCAGGCTCTGGAACAGTATCTGCTGGCAGCGGAACGCGGCGAATCGATCGATCCGGAGGCATTGGCGGCGGCCAATCCTTTATGCCGTCAGGAGATTCTGGACTTCATCCAGATGGATCGACAGTTTCGAAGCCAGCGAATCTCTGTTGGCCACGATACGTCGGCAGAAAGCAGGACCCTTCTGACACCGGTTTCCTTTGGTGAGTACGAATCGCTGGGGGAAATTTCCCGAGGTGGAATGGGGATCGTTCTTCGAGCGCGCCATCGTTCACTTCGTCGTAATGTAGCGATCAAGGTGCTGATCGGCGGTTCATTTTCGACCGACGAAGCTCGCAGGCGTTTTCGCAGAGAAGCCGCAGCAGCGGCACGCTTGAGTCATCCGAATATCGTCACGGTTTACGAAGCCGGCGAGGTCGACACCGAAGGTCCTTGCTACGGTCAGTTGTGGTTCGCGATGGCTCTGGTGGATGGCATCGATCTGGCTCGCAGAATCGACGAGAACCTCTTCGATGCGAACTCCGCGGCAAGGCTGATGTCGTCAATTGCCGACGCCGTTCATTATGCTCATTCGAAAGGAGTGATCCATCGAGATCTCAAGCCGGCTAATATTCTGCTTGAGCGAGACGGCACGCCGCGAATCACGGACTTTGGTCTTTCGAGATTTGCCGATGATGGCCAGTCGCAACTGACGGAATCGGGACAGATCTTCGGCACGCCATCGTTCATGGCCCCCGAACAGGCTCAGGGCAAAGCCTCTTCCATCAGCGCCGCCAGCGACATCTTTGCACTTGGCGCGGTGATGTATTGCATGGTGACGGGCAAGCCGCCGTTTCGAGGACACTCGACGGTGGCGACGCTCCATCAGGTCATCCACGACACTCCGGTACCGCCATCGCTGCTGAATCCTTCGGTCCCGCCGGACCTCGAAGCCATCATTCTGAAGTGTCTGGAGAAGCGTGTTGAAGATCGATACTCCACGGCCCTGGAACTTCGTCAGGACCTGGAACATTTCCTTGCTGGCGAATCTGTTTCTGCCGCCAGCGTGAATGTTGTCGGATACTTCGTGCGAGTTCTCGCGGGAGCACACAACAGCGAATATCTGGAAGGCTGGAGCCGTTCACTGTACCTGATGGCAGCAGTCGTCTTTGTCAGTCACCTGGTGCTGCACTGGCTTCCGTCGACATGGTTTGTTGTGCTCGGAATCGCAACGATCAAGTACGCAGCAATGCTCGCGATCGTCTGGCATGCACGGAGTGGAATTCTGACGCCGCAGAATCCGGTCGAACGCACCATCTGGAATCTCTGGATCGGCTATATGATGACGTTCGCCGCCGCCGAAATTATGACTCGCATCACGCCAGCGGGTCCGAGCGTTCATGCCATCTCGAGCCTGACAAGCAGCGTGATCCTGATGGTGCTTGGCGGCCAGGTCTGGGGAGGCTGCTATGCCATCGCGGTTGCCTTTCTTTCCGCTGCCATCGGCCTCACCTTCGCCCCCGCTGCTGGCCCCCTGCTCTTCGGCACACTCTGGACCCTCACCTTCTCCCTCCTCGCCCGCCGCTGCCACCGGCGAGCACAAATGGGGTGAGGAAACTGTGAGCGGCCGTCATTGGAGACTGCGACCGCGTCCGTAATACTCTGCTATCTCCTCGAAAGTTGGCGATCACCTCATTTTCTTTGAACCATTGCCGCCCGCCGATTGCTTAACAGCCTGTGACAGGGTTGACGGAGCGTGAAGACAGTTCTCTCCTTCCGTCATTCCATGCGGAGAATCCTCAGGACTTTGGTTACGATACTGGTAATGACGGAAGATCAGCAAAACAGACACTCTGTGGTTGCTCCATCACGCGACAGTGACAGCAATGTCGCGAGCGCTATCGCTGCGGTGACGACCCAAATCTGCGTGGCCACGATGGTGCTTCTGGGCACATTCCTGGTCATGTGCTGGATCGTTTGCTCCGGACGGTTCTCGACTGCACCGTCATTCTCGCAATCACTCAATTTGCTGATGGTGCTGTCGATCCCTCTGCTAACCAACATTGCCGCCGCGCAGAGACTCAGACGCAAGCCGGTGCTTTCGACAATTCTGCTGGGTTTGACATGCGTCGGATGCGGATGGCATCTCTTTCTCTTTGCTGTCTTCACGGTCGAAATACTCTCGCGAGGCATCATGTTTGTGCATGGACTTGCGGCAGTATTCCTGTTACTGACTTTGCTGGTTCATTTTGCTACTGCTGCACTGATCATCCCGATGGCAATGGTTGCAGAAAGACGGTTGGGAGTTGAACTGTTTTTCACTCACCTTGGTCGGGATATTCGGACATCGCGCCCCAAAATAGTGGCAAGCGTTTATGGAGGAACCGCCATCCTGCTGTGCCTCATCGCTGCCTGGTGCTCAGCACGATTTCTGCGACCTGAACTTTCTGCCTCATTCACCGAACCGTATAACATTTCAGCGTTGTCCAGTGACTCCACCATTCTGGCTGTCGGATGCTCCAGCGCCGACTACAGATCACAAAAAGGCGGCAGCACGCTCACACTGCTGGATTCCAGAACACTACAGCCCGTCGCGCCTTCCATTCCACTGCCTCAATTCGTTCGAAAGCTGGAATACGTTTCTCCGGAGTTCGGGTTTCTTGCGATCCTGATGCAGGATGCGTTTCGCGAAGTTCCGGGGCAGAAGTCGACTGTCGAACCGAGGCTGGTTCGCATTTCTGCTGATGGCAACGTCGAGAGTTTTGGCTGCCAACTTCCAGAACAGATCTTCCTGCTCAACATCTCTCCGAATCACGAGATGGCCGCTATCGGGAGTTTGGATGAAACAACGCATGAAGCAGAACTTCTCTTTGTAAGACTTGCGGACGGGAAGGAGATTTCGCGTTTTCAGTTTTCCGATTCCCCGTTGTTCGAAGTTCAATTCACCGCAGACAGTTCCCACGCCCTGCTCGCCACTCTGCCTTCAAACAACTCGAACGCTGCCGAGAAATGCTCGCTCATTAACATCACAGAGGGATCTATCGAACAGGTATTGGAATTCGGACACTGGGTTCGCTCAACCAACACTTCGACTCCAGATACAGCGTCTGAAGTGCATGAGTTCAGTCACGATACCGAACGTGTTCAAATCTGGTTTGCAGAGGGACACTGGCGTTATCGTTTTGTTCACGCAAGACGGATCCCCGGGCCATCCGGGGTTGAACGTTGCACTGGCGATCGAATCGCCACAGCGAGATGGAACAAAGGCGCCCATGATTCTGCAATGCTCGATGGGTCACACGATTCAACGGAAGTGATTTTCCAACAGGGCCAGCCACCTGAATTGATGAGCCGTCGTGTTGTCTCAAACGGTCCAGGCTCTGACATGGAAATCACGTCGGATGGCTCACGTATCATTCTGATGCAAGGCGGATGGATCTCGGTCTATCGATTTCCTGAATGGTAAACACGTCTGGGAATTGGGCCCCCTGTCAAAACGGGTTTGGTGGCCCGTGTTCACTCAAGGATTCTTTCCGTGCCAGAGATTCAGCCGCAAGATCAATCGGAAAAGCAGCCGACACCTCAGGCGGGTGCGCAGCACTTGGGTTTGATTGCGATGGCAACCACCCAGATCTGTGTGGCTTCGATCGTGCTGGTTGGCACACTTTGTATCTCTCAGATGATACTCGGTGCAGGACGCAATCTGCATCACTTTCGGCTCTCGGCGCGATTCACTCTGGCCTTCATTCTGTTCGCTCCGTTTTTGATGAACATCGCGGCTGCACAGCGGACTCGATTTGCGCCGTTCCTGTCCGTGAACCTGCTGATACTCACCTCTTTCGGATGCGTCTGGCACCTGTTGTTTCTTTGGTACTATGGATTCGACTCCTTTAAACACGGCAAGATCCAGATGCCCGGGATCGTCAGCGCATTTGAATTGCTGCTTCTGATGGCTCATTTCATGTTGTCGGCACTGTTCTTTCTGATCGCATCAGTCGTCGATCGCAACTTGCGAATCGGACTCTTCCTGAAACACCTGCGTCAGGATCTCGTCACAAGGTTCCCGAGAAGCGTGGGTGTTCTCTACACGATGACGGCCGTTGGATTGTGTCTGCTTGCTGCGAATGAATCGCGACGATTCCTGAAGCCAGAGCACTCCGTTTCCCTGCCAGAGTCTTACCAGATCTCGGCGATGTCTGATGATTTGCAGATCCTTGCAATCGGAAACTCGCACGGAAACTTTATGAGCCGAGGAACCGAAACCACGCTGATCCTGCTCGACACGAAGACTCTGGAACCAGTCACGCAACCAGTTCCACTGCCACAATCGGTCAGCCAGCTCAAGTTCATCTCACCAGAGTTCGGTTATCTCGCCATGTTGGCAAACGGAAAATATCGCGGGTTACCAGACGAAACATCGGCGGCTCCGGCGAGCCTGGTCCAGGTGAAAACCGATGGTACTGTCAGACAGATCTGCGACGGTCTTCCGAACGATGTCCACAACCTGGTGTTATCCGTTCATCGTGATATCGCAGCGGTCGTGTGCATGAATCAGGAAACACGCGAGGCCAGCGTACACTTCATTCGCCTGATTGACGGCGATGTACTTTCAAGTTACTCGTTCTCCGACGTCGTTACGTATGAACTGCAGTTTCTTCGGGAGAGTGACCGTGCGATTTTGCTTGTCGAAAAACCCAACCTGAACCATCCAAACTCGTGGACCTGTCAGTTGCTTGGCGTTCACGAAGATTCCGATGAAGAAGTCCTGCAGAATATGAGCACGTACGGTCCTCAGACTGCGAAACCAGTCAGCTCAACGACCGAAGTCCACGAATTCAATACATCGGGTGGATTGATCAGCATCTGGTTTGATGCGAATGACTGGCGCTATCACTTTGGACCGCCCGAATTCCGTTCTAACGAACAATACAACTTCATCCGACACACCACGGATCGCATGGTGTTCGCTGAGAATTACGCCGGTTCATGTTCAACCTCGGGCAGTACCATCCAGTTCTACCAGGGAAACCCTCCGAAGTTGATCGACCGAAGGATCGAATCGGATGACGAGCTGTACGATATGGAATTCTCTTCAGACGGAACCCGATTGTTTCTTCTGGAGGCAGGCTACCCGTTTGGCACGCGCGTTTCTGTCTATCGATTCCCTGAATCCTGAGACCAGGCGTGGCATTGTTCCCTTCAGAGAAACAACGCTGTCGGAATCCAACCTCAGCCGTCAGGATCATTCAGCAGCTGCTGAAGCCGCTGGCTGAGTTCCGGAGGAAGCTGGTGCCACCAGGATTCGTCAATAAGACCGATCGAGATCATGTCGAGCAAGTGCACCTGATCCTTCCGGCGAAAAGAAGTGAGCTTCATCGTCACCAGTGAGCTCAATGGAATGGTGCGGCCTGATTCCACCAACTTCGCATCATCAATTTCCGGTGCGGCGAATGAATCGGCCTGGCGAACTTTCTCACCCGCAAAGATCACGTGAACCGCATCGCGAATTCCGGCGCCAGGACCATCGAGGAACATCGTGATGTGGGCGGCGTGGCGGTGGATGAAACCAGCGGCTTCGAGGGCCTGAGTGGCACGAGGCAGGTCGCTTCGGTTAAGTAGAATGTCGACGTTCTGAGTATTTCGCACGACAGACCGGTCGACCTGAGCAACCCAGAATTGAACGGCATTATCTCCAATGACTGCGTAGGGAACCTCGGCACAATCAAGTGCTTCGCAAACACGTCGAAGTCGGTCCTTCACGCTGTCCCCAGCCTTTTCGATCCTCTCCCACAACGCATCGCCATTGTATTTGACCTCGACCATTGCTTACCTCTGGCGACCAGCATAATTCGTCCATGGCAGGGTTCCAAATGAAAACTCCGTCACCTCGCGTTGGCCTTGCCCCTCCGCCAGCCTCAAAAGGGCTCGAAAACAGCGGCGCCGCACCTCACATTCGCACACTTTTCCCCGCAAAATCGCTACTCGCTTCTCAAACTGCCTGAAGGCCGTCATCATGCGACTTCTGGTGGTTCTCGCAGGGATGCGCTCAGGAGTCAGGTTCTCTGAGCCGATGACGATCGGACGAAATGTCCGGCAGAATCTGCCGGTCTTCTCCTGTGGATCCCTCTCATTAGCCATCTGCTGCGAACTGCAACCAGCAACGGTGCGGACGTCGGCGAGGTCGATGAGTCTGGCCCAGGCTTCTCGGCCGCAGTTGCTTACCATTTTGTTCGTTAGAATTGTTGCCCGATCTCTTGTCCATAGTCTCCGACCACTCTCTGACATTGGTCATTTTCATTAGTCAATGCTCATTCTGCTGAAAGGTCCCACCTCAATGTCGCATCCGTCGCCAAAGCTTCACAACGCCATGTGGCCTGGTCTTGTTGGTAAAGGTACCGCCGAGGGTCAGGAACCGCCGATCAGTCTGGACCGAATGCTGGAACTGACAGCGGCGGCGAATGTCAACGGACAGAAGTTCGAAGGCATCGACTACTTCCTGTTTCATCCTCACACCGATCCTGACGCCAGCGAATCCGATCTGCGACGCATCGCCGACAAGATTGCAGGCTATGGCTTCAAGGTGGGTTCACTGGTCGCTCCAATCTGGCCGGGCACCGTGGGCGATTCGGCCATGGGGACTCCGGTGCAGCGAGCCAAGTTCATCCTGTCTGTGAAGAAGGCCTGCCGCATCGCGAAGATCTTCAACGAGCACGGTGTGCGTCAGTACGGCGTGATTCGTATCGACTCGGCCGAATTCGGCGTCAACAAGTGGCGTGAGAATTCTGCAGCCAACACAAAGACGATCGCTGCAACGTTCCGAGAAGCCGCCGTTGTCGCTGCGGCTCACGGTGAGCGTCTGGCGGCCGAAGGCGAAATCTGCTGGGCCGGCATGCACAGCTGGAAGGACATGCTGAACCTTCTCGAAACCGCCGACATGCCCGGTTCGCTTGGATTCCAGTGCGACCTGGCTCACACCTATCTGTATCTTCTTGGCTACAACGCACCCGAATGTGCACTGGTCAAGGAAGGTTACACCGATGCCGAGTTCTGGCCGGCGTATGAAAAAATGACGGACCAACTGCGACCATGGACGATTGACTTCCACGTTGCTCAGAACGATGGTCATGTACACGGCGCCGGCTCACACGATAAGACTGGCAAGCACTGTCCGGCCGATGATCCAAACGGCAAACTGGACATCGTGAAATGTTCCGGCTACTGGCTGAAAGATGCGGCAGAACGCGGCATCAAGCACATCTGCTGGGACGGCTGCATGTTCCCGAACGCCACTCTGGAAAACCCAAAGACGTGGAACACGATTCTGGATACCATGATCAA
>CAZIGZ010000023.1:34215-50740 GCA_964538835.1 uncultured Chitinophaga sp.
AGCGGAAAGCCGGTAAACACAGAGGACGCTTGAATGCGGATGGTGGGGCTGAGAGATCGGACGAAGCAATTTGCACTTCGCATCGTCCGGTTGTCCGCCTCACTGCCAAAATCAAACGAAGCTCAAGTGATTGGGAAGCAATTGCTGAGATCCGGAACCAGCGTAGCTGCAAACTTCCGAGAAGCGTCGAGAGCACGATCTGATGCTGAGTTCATCGCCCAAGCTCGGGATCGTGGAGCAGGAATTGGATGAGACGCCTCTCTGGATGGAGTTACTGGTTGAATCAGAACTTGTGAAACTGGCTCGAATGCAGGACCTGATGACCGAAGCAGACGAGCTGATTCGAATTGTTGTAAAGGCAATCCAGTCGACGAAACGGAATGCGAAATAAGGCGACTATCGGCTTTCCGCTTTCCGCTCTCGGCTTTCATAATTCAAACACCATTTTTTTGCCAAGAAGGACCCCACCAGTGTCAAGTCTCAAGCCCCTCAACATCGGTCTCGTGGGTTACGGCTTCATGGGCCGTACTCATTCAAACGGTTACAAGCGAGTCAACGACTTCTTCCCGGAACTCAAGCATCGCCCCGTGCTGAAGGCGATCTGTGGTCGCAATCAAGAACAGGTCAAAAAGTTCGCCGATCAGTGGCAGTTCGAATCCACGGAAACCGACTGGCGCAAGCTGATCGAGCGCAAGGATATTGACGCGATCGATATTTGTACGCCGAACAACTCGCATGCAGAAATTGCCATCGCGGCAGCTCAGGCCGGCAAGATGGTGCTATGCGAAAAACCACTGGCCATGGATCCCGTCGAAGGCCAGAAGATGGTGGACGCGATCGAAAAGGCGGGCGTGGCCAACACGGTATGGTACAACTACCGTCGAGTTCCCGCAGTAAGCCTTGCCAAGAGGCTGATCGACGAAGGCCGCCTTGGAAAGATCTTCCACTATCGCGCGAACTTCCTGCAGGACTGGACGATCAATGCCGACCTGCCTCAGGGCGGAGCAGCTCTGTGGCGTCTGGATGCTGCGGCCGCTGGTTCAGGCGTAACAGGCGACCTTCTGGCTCACTGTATCGACACCGCGATCTGGCTGAATGGATCCATCAACAGCGTGACGGCGATGACAGAAACGTTCGTCAAGGAACGCAAACACAATCTGACAGGTAAGGTCGAGAAGGTCGGGATCGACGACGCCTGTGCGTTCCTCTGCCGATTCGGCAACGGATCACTCGGCCTGTTCGAATCGACTCGATACGCTCGCGGTCACAAGGCTCTCTATACCCTCGAGATCAACGGCGAAAAGGCGTCGATCAAATGGGACCTGCACGACCTGCATCGTCTGGAGTACTTCGACTATAGCGACAACTCACTGATCCGCGGCTGGCACCAGGTTCACTGCACAGACGGCGACATGCCTTACATGGGCAAGTGGTGGGTTCCGGGGCTGCAGATCGGCTACGAGCACACGTTCGTGCATCAGGTTGCCGACTTTATTGCAGCCGTGGAGTCCGGAAAGCCCTGCAGTCCAACCTTCCGCGAAGCCCTCGAAACCCAGAAGGTCTGTCAGGCCGTTCTGGACAGCGCGAAATGCGGCATGTGGAAGGAAATTGCGTAGCCGAGCTCAATTGAGCCCGATATAATTCCGAAACGAAATTTGAGGGCGGTTGAAGGATTCTTCAGCCGCCTTTCCTTTTCCTGACGCAGAAGATTCCGGATTCTCTCCCGAACAATCTCGGGAAAACCAGTGTCTTCAGGCGTTGTTTTGCGCTTGTGGCATTCGGGAATGCTCCCGTTTCGACGCAGGTGTCCAAGCTCGCTGCACCGAAGTGCGGACAGCCCCCGTGATTCAATCACCAGAATCCGCAGTTGTCTCGACACGAAAGAAACCAAGGTCCTGACATGGAACGACAACCCATTTCTCGAGAAGGTTACGACAAGCTCCGCGAAGAGATCCGGGTCCTCGACGAAATCGAGATGCCGGCCATCGCGGAACGCATCAAAGCCGCGCGCGAAGAAGGTGACCTCAAAGAGAATGCCGAATACCACGAAGCCCGGCAGGCTCAGGGGCTGATGCAGGCCAAGATTAATCAGCTGAAGTCCAAACTGGGCAGCTGTTACATCGCAGAACGCTCCGAAGGTCCGAAGTCCGCAGTCGAGTTCGGTGCCAGGGTGAAGGTCCGCGATCTGTCGGATGATTCGGAAGAGATGTACGAACTGGTCGGTCCCGGCGAAGAAGATTACGAAGGCGACGTCATGAAGATTCTGACGACCAGCCCGATCGGTACCGCTATGCTCGGCAAAAAGGTCGGTGACAAAATCGAAGTCGCAATTCCTCGCGGCAAGCTCCGCATGGAAATTCTGACGATCGAATAGTCAACAGTCACCAGAGATCGCAACTCCGCGAACTACTCGATCACGGAGATCACCGGACCGGAGGCTGTCAGCACGAAAACGCCGATCAGTCTCCCGTCATTCATACTGATGACGGGAGCACCATGCCAGGCAGTCAGGTCTCCTGATTCACTCACAACACTCCATTGCGAAGGCTTCCCTTCGACCACTCGAAGTTCGTCCTGGGACCAGCATTGAATCACCGACGATGCTTTACCCTCATTCAGGACACTTCGGCACAGACAGCAGTCTTCCGGCGCCGTCGCTTTTCGGATCGAAGCCGAACTGACAGTCAGCTCTGCAGTGGCATTCACAACCGCCAGCTCAAGTCCTGCGAGATCCCCTGGCAGCTCGGCCGGGCGTTTGACACTCACATTCAATGGCGACTCCCGTCCAATCACAGAGAGACTCAGAACCATCTCCGTCGACGCGGGCGCAGCGCCAGCGTCAGTGCCCTTGTCTTCAGTACTCGCGTCTGCAATCGGCACGATATCAGATGCCGACATCAGAGTCGTTTCGCCACTCGCGTTCCGCAGCACAATGGCGTTCGCCGTGAACTTCTGTGTCCGAGGAATGCCGAGCGTGGTTGTTCGACGAGTCCCCTGCACTGTCACAGTCGTCGGCAACGGCACATCGATCAGCGGCAACGATGTGGCAGCCTTCAGCCATTCGGGATCCGCCTTCTCGTTCAGAATGAACATCGACCCAGGCTTGATCTGCGAATCATTGTCGTTAATCGCGGGTGTCGTAAACGAGATTCCTCCGCGCAGAATCGTGCTGAAAGAATCTGCGTTCAGCTTCAGCCCGCTTAACCCCACATCCACTCCAAGACCGCTCGTTACCCAGAACTTCGAACCCGGTCGCACCAGCCGACGATACTCGGAAAAGATTCGCGCGTGGATGTCGACAAAGCGAGCGTCCGGAGAAAGTCCCGTCGACAGGATCCGCCCAACTTCAATGCCGCGCCAGGTCACCGGGGCGCCAACAGTGACTCCATGAAGGCCATCGCTTCTAAGAACCAGGTCCAGCCCCTCACTGCTGTCCGAATCCGGGGGCGCCGAAGCAAGTCCGTCGAAGGAAAAACGTCTGGCTCCCGAAGCTTCTCCAGGGCTCACAGCGATGTACTTGGAACCGACAGCAGTCTCGAGGCCGCTCACACCCGTCAGACTCAGCTGAGGTCGCACGATCCAGAATCGAGTCCCTTCACGAGCCAGGCCCGACGCTCCCGGTGTCAGAATCACAGTGGCAGTAATCTGTGTGAGGTCATCACTCAGCGCCACTTCGCTGACAGCGCCAACTTCAATGCCTCGATGCCGCACCACGTCCCCCGACTTGAGTCCATGACCCTCCGGAAAATGAATGGTCACCGTCGGGCCATTCGCAGGAATGGACTTCCATGTCAGCCAGAATGCAATAATCAGGCAGACCGCAGCAGCCCACCAGAGCTTGGACGTTCCCAGAATTTCGGCCGTTGCCTTCGCTTCACGAATCTGAGCCATAGGGAATCGCGGTGGCTCGCTGGAAGGTATCGGCGATGCGGACGATGAGGAAACAACTGTTGCCTCTGCCTTCCTGTCAGAACCGGACATTGGTGTGGGTGTCTCGGAACTCATGATTCCACATCTTCCCAAATGGCATGAGGATCAAATGACAAAGAGGCCAGCATGCTCATGGCCACGCACAGCACGAACGCAACTACCGCTGGTCCAAAATGAAACTCGACCAGGTTTCCAAGTTTGACCAGCATCACCAGCAGCGCCAGCAGCATGACGTCCATCATGCTCCACTTGCCGACATGTTCCATCAGCCGCAGAGTCAGTGCCTTGTGACGCCGATGCAGAAACTCAAGCAGGCTGAGTTCCAGCAGCAGAAGAATCTTGGTCAAAGGAAACACGATCGAAAACAGCAGGATCACGCCGCCAACAAACCAACTTCCGTGCTTCAGCAGATCGATGATGCCTCCCAGGACACTGGACTGCTGACGAACTCCCAGTTTCTCAATCTCCAGGATCGGACACAGGACAGCAGGCCAGAACAGAACGAAGGCCCCCGTCGCGGCGGCCGCTGTTCGACTGGCCGTCAGTCGGCGAGAACCCGGAAGTGAGATTCGTGTTCCGCACCGGACGCACTCAGCCTTCTGACCGCGATGCAGTCCTGCCGGAAGTTCATGAATCTGCCCGCAGCAATGACAGGCTCGATATTCCGCCAATGGAACTCTCCTCACAGTTCTCCGGTTGCGACAGTAATTGTCAACAGGCAGAAACTGCCGAAAAAGCTGACATTTACTGTGCCTTCAGGAGTGTCATAAGATCCCGCCCGATTGACTGGCGACGCAGCATAGTCATCGATGGTGATGCAAGCCAACACCCGTTGACATCTGGCAGACACAATGCCCCTGTTCTTGAGTTCATGGACGACGCTATGACAGACGGAACCCCATTTGCCTTCCTGCTTGCTCAGGAATTCTCCGGCTCCGGATCAGCCGAAGTTTCAACGGCGACTGAGACAGTCTCTGCTGGTGGCAGAGAACAGTTCTTCAGCAATGTCTGGCAGAATATTCGCAGCAACTTCAACACAGAAACTGTTGCTGAGACACTCATGAAGTGGGGGCCGCCGGTCATCTCCGCCATCGCTGTCTTTGTGCTGGGACGGATGATGGCGCGAGTCATGTCAGGAATGATTGTTAAAGGCAGTCGCCGCGCAAAGATTGACGAAACCCTGGCTCGGTTCCTCGGCAACCTGGCCTACATCATGATGCTGACCGCTGTCTGCATCGCATCGCTTGGATGTCTTGGCGTCGACACGACATCGCTGAGTGCCGTGCTGGCAGCAGCGGGCTTCGCCATTGGCATGGCACTGCAGGGCTCACTGGGCAACGTCGCAGCCGGTGTTCTGCTGGTCTTCTTCAAGCCGTTCCGAGTCGGTGATTCCATCGAGGTCAGCGGCGTGACAGGCAAGGTCGTTGAAATTCAGATCTTCAATACGATCCTTCTGTCGCCGGACAACGTTCGTATCGTTCTTCCGAACTCATCCATCACTGGCGGCACAATTCGCAACATGTCAGCCGAACCAATTCGTCGAATCGATCTGGTCATTGGCTGCAGTTACAACGATGATCTTCGAGCCGTTCGTACATTCCTTGAACAAATCGTCAGATCCGACTCCCGCATTCTGCTCGACCCGGAACCTGTTGTCGCAGTGTCAGAACTGGCAGAAAGCAGCGTCAATTTTGTTGTGCGGCCATGGGTCGCCAGCGCCGATTTTGGCAACGTCAAGTTTGCTCTGACCGAAGCCATTAAACTGGGCTTTGATGAACGAGGCTTCACAATCCCGTTCCCGTCTCGTGACGTCTTCGTACATCATTCCGGCAACGTTCCTCTGTCCGTTCTGGATGGTGCAGCCGCGGCGGCAGCGGCGTAACGGCCAGCAACGATTCGTGGCGAACCAGCCCTTCCGGAACTCGATCTGGTGACTCCGTGAATGACGATGAACTGGACGAGATTGAAACATCAACGCTGCAGACGCTGAATCGACTGCAGCCTCAGGAACCCGGGCTGCTATTGGCGGTCTCCGGAGGCCTCGACAGCATGGCTCTGCTGGAAATCGTCAGCCGTATTCATCAACTGGGGCGATGGCAAAGTCCCGTCGTTGTGGCGCACTTGAACCATGGTCTGCGAGGCGAGTCGGCAGAAGCTGATGCGATGCTCGTGCGAGAAGAATCGGCTCATCGTTCCCTTATTGCAGAAATTAAGACACTGCCAGCAGGAGAACTGCAGCAACAGTCTCGAGGCAGCCTCGAAGAATCCGCTCGCCAACAGCGTTACCAGTTTCTGATTGAAACAGCGAGGAAGCATTCACTGGCAGCCGTGGTGACGGCACATCAGGCTTCGGATCAGGCCGAGACGATCCTGCACAATCTGTTTCGGGGTACGGGGATCACGGGCCTTCGAGGAATGCCCGAACAGCGAGCACTGGCCGATGGCATTGTTCTCGTCAGACCTCTGCTGTCATGGACTCGTTCCGAACTTGCTCATTATGCGAGCATGCGATCGTTGCGATTCTGCAAGGACGAGACCAATGAGGATTCTCGATTCACTCGCAATCGGATTCGCAACGAGATTCTGCCCCTGCTGCGTCAGACAATGAATCCTCAAATCGACGCCGCGCTGAATCGGCTTGGGACACAGACAGGAGAAATCGTCGACTGCCTCGATTCCCTGGCTGAAGACCTGCTGCAACGAAGCGTCCTCGAAATGTCGGCCTCCACGTGCCGCATGCAGCGGGTGCTCCTGGCGTCAACGCCCCCGGCTTTGCTTCGCCACCTGTTCGTCAGGCTCTGGATTCAGCAGCACTGGCCTCGGCAGCAGATGACAGCGCGACACTGGCACCAGATGGCGGATTCCGTCCTGAGCGACTCTGCGTCGTTCACACTACCGGGAGCGATTCAGTTTGAAACTGATGGCAATCTGCTTCGTCTTGTCCGAAAGAACGGACCTTAGCTTCGGAATTCCATCACCGAACGAAGAACAAGCCGCATCGCGGCGAAAGCTGCTTCTCCGCAATCGGCTTGGACATGCTGCAGGTCGAGTCATGGAATGACTCGCCTACGGGTTACTTCGCGATGGCTGGCGCTCGCCCAAGACTGCGGATGCGATCCACAATTCGGCCGACCAGAGTCTTGGCGTCCATCACAAGGCTGAATCCGGCAGGAATCAAGACCAGCGTGAAGACCGTGGAGACAATCATGCCGCCCAGCACGACAGCTCCCAGTCCCTGATACAGCTCGCTCCCCGCTCCAACGCTCCATACCCACGCGCCGTCGGCAAGAATGGGCATCGGCACGACCAGAGGAAGCATGCCGAGCACCGTTGAAAGAGTACTCATGATGATCGGACGCATTCGTGTTCGCACGGTTTCACAAACGGCATCGACGGGCGTCATCAGTTCTTCTTTCATGTACTGCAGCGACTGATGCACGATCAGAATCGCATTGTTGGCCACAGTACCGATCAGAATGACGAACCCCAGCATCGTCAGCATGTCCAGCGGCTGATACTGAAACTCATTCATGACCTTCAGCCCGCCCAGTCCGCCCACTAGAGCCAGTGCCACGCTGATCATCACCACCAGCGGATACAGGAACGATTCAAACAGCGCGGCCATCAGGAGGTAGCTGAGGAACAATGCCAGAAGCAGGTTCCAGCGAAGATCAAACCAGGTGTCCGCGAGCTTGTCGGCGGTCCCGGCCAGTCGAACCTGATAAAGACCGCTCTGGAAACGGGGAGATTCCATCAGAACTTTGCGTACCTTCTCGTCGACCGTCTTCATCGCAGCTTCAAGAGGAACGTTCGGCCCCGGCGTCAGCTGAATCGTGATCGATCGCTGGCGTTCGATATGATTCACCTGCTCCGGCCCTCGGCTTAACAGCACATCCGCAATCGCTGACAATCGAACCGTCTGACCGCTCGGCGTTCTCAATGGAAGATTCTCAAGGTCATGCGAATGAGCGGCGTAGTTCTGGTCTCCGCAGATCACCAGGTCGATTCGCCGACCTTCGTGCCAGTAGTCACCAGCGTAGGCTCCGTCGACAAGCGCATTGACTGCGTATCCCAGTGACGACGCAGTCACCTGAAGCTCGGACGATTCTTCGAGTCTCGGAATCACGTGCAGCTCCGGGCTCGACAGATCAAGACCCGGAATCGGTCGAATCTGATTTCCTTCGGTCATCGGAAATGCAGCCATGCACATTCCGAACGCCTTCTGAGCTTCCTCAACAAGTTCTTCCAGGTCCGGCCCGGTGATTTCAATGTCAATCGTTCGACCGCCACTCAGGCCCGTTTCAAACAGGCTCGACTGACTGACGATCGGGATCACCCCCGGCTCAGCCGCTGCTGCTGCTCTGAGCACCGGGATCAGATCACCAGCCCGAAGATCGTCAACGGCCTTGGCACCAAGAAACAAACTGCGGCCACTGGCAACGAAGAAAAAGTCACGAATACGAGGCTTTCCAGGCTCCACTTTGCCTGTCCAGAACGGTGCCAGTCGGCGCTCAATGTTGCCACCCATCGAGATCATCTGATCGATGTTGTAACCAGGAGGAGGCAGCAGGATCGCAAACACCAGATTGCGGTTTCCGTTCGGAAGGTACTCAGTCGCCGGCCACAGTTTGATGCTGGCCCAGACAGAACCCGCACAGAAGATCAAGACAACCAGGCTGCGCCACAGCCAGCTTCCGCGAGCCGACATCATGGTTCGCATGGCCTTTGCCAGCAGTTCATTCAGCCAGCCACTGAATCTCACCATCCCAAACAGGCCCGACGGCCCATAACTGTCATCGTATTCCAGTCCGGCTGCATTCTGACTTCCAAGCAGCCACGCTGTCGCCGCAGGAATCACTGTGATGCTGACGATCAGCGAGATCCCCACCGAACAGGCAATCGCGATCGAAATGTCCCGAAACAGCTGACCAGCCTGGCCTTCGACAAAGATCACGGGAACGAACACAACGATCATGGTCAGAGTCGCCGCAAGAACAGCGCCCCACACTTCCTGAGTCCCCTGCACTGCAGCCTCGCGCGGCGACTTGCCCATCTGGAAGTGGCGGTAGATGTTCTCCAGCACCGTGATCGCGTTGTCGGCCACCATACCCACGGCAAACGCCATCCCGGCAAGGCTGATGACGTTGATACTTCGACCAAACATCTTCATAAAGATGAACGTCGCAACCACGCTGATCGGAATCGACAATCCAATAATGATCACCGACCGTACGCTCTTCAGGAACAACAGAAGAATCACGATGGCCAGCAAGCCGCCGGAATACACGTTGCTCTCCACCAGCGCCGTGGCGGAATCCAGATACTCCGTCTGATCATACACCTGTTCAAGATACAGCCCCTTCGTCAGCAGCAGGCCCTGATTCAGTTCCTCACAGGCAATTCGAAGGTTCGGACCGTAGATGCGAATGCAGTCAGCAAGTTCCAGCGCACTGATGTCGCCATCCTTGTTCAGGTCGAGGTCTTCGCGAGGCGGACCCATGACTTCCTTGATGTTGGTGTTCGGTGCCTGCTGTGCATTGATGGCCAGAGCATTCAATCCCATCTGGCGAACGACGCCGCTTGGCTTCTTGTAAGCAACAGCCACATCGGCCACATCACGGACTCGCACCGGTGAGTTATCACGGACAGCGATAATCGTATCGGCCACCTGCTCGGGCGAAGAAAACTGCCCCAGAGTTCGCACGACGTTTCGCTGCTTGCCTTCCGGAATGTCTCCTGCCGAAGTGTTTTGATTCTGAGCTGTGATCGCAGCTCGCAATTCATCAATCGTGACTCCCAGCGCGGCCAGTCGAGTCGGATTGACTTCGACTCGAAACTCCTGCTCCTGCCCGCCGAACACATTGGCATTCGCAATGCCAGCGATCCGTTCAAACTCCGCTTCGATGTAGTCTTCCGCGAACTTGCGCATCAGCGCCGGATTGTTTCGGCCTTCGGTGAATGTACGCAGGACGGGAAACTGATCGGCCAGAAGGTTGATCTTCGGCAGATTGATCATCCCTGGCTCATCCATGATCGGCTTGAGCGGTTCTGCCAGTTCCGGATGCTGCTGAATCAGATTCTGCAGGTCGTCACGAGTCGGAGGAATCGGCTTCAGAATGAACCAGGCAATCGCGTTCGCATTGGCATTCACTGTCGAAATCACAGGCTCGCGTGCATCGGGCGGATACGTCGGCACCTGATTGAGTTTCTCGGCCACTCGCGCGCGAGCATCCGTCATGTTGGTTCCGACGGCGAACTTCAGCAGGATTGTTCCCGTTGAGTCGGTGCTTTCGCTTTTGAATTCTTCGAGGCCTTCAACGCTCTTCAGCTGCTCTTCCTGCTGTTCGACAATTTCGCGCTCAATCTCCTGAGCACTGGCACCTGGCCAGATGGTCATGACCGTGATTTCCGGTTCCGTCACGTCCGGAGTCAGCTGCACAGGGGTCGCCAGGTAGGCAATCGCTCCGAAGAGCATTGCCAGAATGACGCCGACCGTCAGTTTCACGGGGTTTTCAATCGAGAAACGAATCAGATCCATAGCAACGTGTCTTCTGTTAGCGGATCAGCAAATCAGGTCTTCCGAAGCGTTACAAACCTGTCGAACACTCAGCCAGCCGTTTCGGTCTTGTCTGACTTAATGATCTCAATCGTTTTGAAGGCACGAAGACGTTCGGCCCCCTCCGTGACCACCTGCTGACCGGCTGCCAGCGATTCACCGCGTACCTGAATCCATGTGCCCGCACTGATGCCAACGTCAACAATGACCTGTCGAACGCTGAGAGGCTTACCAGCTTCCTGCGGATTCACCACAAAGATGAACGCGCCGCGGGAGGTACGAACAATGGAATCTTTGGGAACCATGATTCCATCCACGGGACTGCCGTTGAATGTCGCTTCAGCCATCATCCCTTCACGCAGTGCAGGAATCGGAGCACCGGTCTCAGTATCAAACTCGTTTCGAATGCGGATGATCACCGGAAAACTGCGAGAACCAGACTCCCAGTTGCTTCGAGGAACAATCGTCGCGACCTCACCAGGCCATTCGCGAAGTTTACCATCCTTCTGTCCGGTGCCTTCAACCTTTAGTGACACAGCTCGACCCGGGCGAATCTGATCGATGAACTGCTGATCGATCAGCACTTCGACTTCCACTTCATCAAGTCTGGCCAGCGTGACAACCGGAGCACCCCTGGAAAGCCACTGACCCACATTTGTATGTTCTTCCACGATGTAGCCATCGAACGGTGCGCGAGTCATTCGCTTTTCCCGCTCGGCTTTCAGAAATTCCACATGCTTCTTTTGTGCATCAAGACGAGCCTTCGCCTGCTGCTTCTGTTCTTCGCGAGCACCGGAGGCAACCTTCTGATAGACGGCCTTCGCGGCTACAAGATCCTGTCGTGCCGCATCAATCGCATCTTCGGCATCTTTCACTTCAGATGGATTTGTCGCACCTCGTTTGGCCAGTGCACGGAGTTCTTCAAGACGACGCTCGGCTGTCGAATAGGTGACTTCCATGGACTGCTGACGCGCCATGGCTTCGTCCACATCTTCCTTGCGCGGCGACTGCAGCTCAGCCAGTTCCGCTTCACGAGCCGCCACAAGCGCTTCCTGCTCAGCAAGCTCCAGGTCTGTCGATTCCATCCGCAGTTTGGACAGCAGAGTACCAGCCTTGACAAATTCGCCCACTTCCAGCGGATATTCTTCGACAACTCCGTCAGAGCCAGACGCCACAATACTGAAATGGCGAGGACGCACGTTGCCCATCGCCAGAAATTCGGGAGCGACAGACTGCTGCTGAATCGTCTCCACTTTCACCAGCGCTGGCGGATCCGCCGGTGGTCCACCAGCTGACGCCGCGCCTTCTGCCGCACCATCGGTCGCGGACTTGCCACAACCGACAGCGACCATCATCAGCGAACACGAAAGTAGCAGTCTTCTCATAACGGGCTCATTCCAAATCCGCTGTACGAGCAGAACCAACAGCGGCTGCAAAACGGGAACGCGGAAACACGGGCAGGCAGAAAGCACCCTGGAATTTACCGCATCAGCGCTGGAGGTCGCCATACCCGACTTGGACCTTTGACCGTTTTCGCCAACAAGGGATACTCCCCATGCCAGCATGTTGCAGAAATTCAACACGGGACAGCATCCGTTCAGTGATCCCAGGACTGAGCGATCATCCACACGTCGGTTTTCGTTTCGCACAATTCATCACTGAACCGTACATCGATATCATCCCGACCAGCGCTAGACTTCAAAGGTTCACCGCACTAAGGTCTGTCTCGCCGCAATTGTCAGACTTGTTCTTCGGAGACAAAGGAACTCCACGCGATGGCGAAGTTTGCTGTCATTCTTCCCGCAGCCGGCAACAGCTCGCGCATGACCGGATTTCAGAAAAAGAAACCGTTCGTGGACCTGAAGGGACGCCCCGTCTGGGTGCGCACAGTCGAACACTTCCTCAGTCGTGAGGATGTCTGCCAGACGATCCTCGTGATTGCGCCGGACGACATGAACTGGTTCCGCGAAACATTTCGCCCCAATCTGGCCTTCATGGACATCACAATCGTTGCCGGCGGTTCCTGTCGGGCAGAGAGTGTTCGCAACGGAATTCAGGCGGTCAGGGATGCAGACTACATCGCGGTTCACGACGCGGCTCGCCCCCTGCTCTCTTCCAAGTGGATCGACGAGATCTTTGCGGCCGCTCAGACTCACAAAGCGGCAATTCCCGGCCTGAAGATCAGCAGCACGGTCAAAAGAGTCAGTTCCAGCGGGACGATCACGGAGACGGTCGACCGTACGGGTCTGGTCCAGGCTCAGACACCTCAGGTTTTCGAACGATCCGTTCTGGAAAAGGCCTTTGCGATCTGCCGGAAGCTGGCCGACGTGACGGACGAAGCATCGATGGTCGAAGCAGCTGGCCACCCTGTTCACGTGATTGATGGCTGGCCGATGAATATCAAGCTGACGACCAATGAAGACTTCAAACTGGCCGAACTCTATGTCAATGCCATGCCCAAGGCCGGCGGACTCGGATCACTTCACCCGTTTGGCGATGAGCTGTTTCGCTAGGGTTCATGGGATCAGGGAAGACTGCAAGCTGAAGCCTTGCACAACATTCAACGAGTCAATTGAAAGGTAGCGGAAGGACGCGAGCCCTTCGGTGTTGCGGCGCCGGCGTTCCTCCAACTGGACAGAGATCCATGCGACGCCTCAAAGGGCTCGCACTCAGCCTGAGCAACTACGTCAAAAGCCAGTCGATCAATCGCCAGTCCATCCAGCGTCGGTCCGGGTCAACACCGCTGCGTCCGATAAAGCCAAGGTGGCCACCGTGACGAGTCATGCACAAAGTCACGTTGGGTGGCAGGCGCAGATTCATCAGAGGCTCAGAGCAGACGACCGGATCATCCTGGGACGCAAGGATTGTCGTATGCACTCGTATCCGGCCAATCACATTTTTCGATGAGGCCTGCGTGTAGTAATCATCCGCAGACGCAAAGCCGGAGGCCGGTGCTGTGTAGAGTTCATCAAAGTCATACAGACGTCGAGGAGGACGTCGAACAGATGCCAATGGCAGATCGTCACGCCACTGTGGTGTTTCTGCAATGTGACTGATCAGTCTTCGGGTAAAGTACCAGTCGTAGCGCTGTCCGGACAGGCTTGCATTCAAACGCGAAGCACAATGATGCAGGTCGATCGGCGGACAAACAGCAACCGCCCGAAACAGACTGAACGGCAGGGATTCCGGATGCTCACCAAGATAACGCAGCAGCATGTTGCCACTGATTGAAAACCCAACAACAGAAATCGGGGAGCCTGGACACAATCGTTCAATCAGACGAATCGCGGAGGCAATATCGTCTGTTCGTCCGGCGTGATACGGAAAACGAGCCAGGTTGGCTCCAGCGCCGCATCCGCGATGATCCAGTCGAAAAGTCCGTACGCCCTGAGATGTCATCCTCGCAGCAAGCCGCACCATGTAACCGCTCTGATGCGAACCACCCAATCCGTGCAGCATCAGCACGACATGATCGCCACGCTGCCAGGTCGGAGGATGATCATCATGCATGACCAAAAGGTCGCCATCGTCGAGCCGTAAACGTCGCTCCATGGTCCCCTGAATTCGAAGGTTACCGGGGAACACCGTCGCGAAAATGGTCTGACTGTGCGCACCACTCAGCCCTCGCGCCGGCTGAAACTCCGGGACTCCCGGAAGCTTCTCCAGCGGAAGGACAAAAGGCGCAGAATCGTGCAACGGCGAACGCGCTGGTTCCACAGCGGTTCCAGGAACACGATTCAACTCTTCAAATCCGGACTCAGAGTTCATCACTTCAGACTAGCAGGTCGACAGGCGGGCTCCTGGAGATCTCCAGGAGGGAATTTCATGGGCGTACGTGCAATATGTACAGTTTGTAGACACTTTTTGAATTTTCGCAAAGAGGACCTTGGCGAATCGAGGGGAAACCATCCTCGCGCCCGCCTGAGAGGTCCACGAAAACTGCACATTTCCCTCAGATTATGGGGATTCCGCCTCCTCGGCGTTGCAGGATTTCTCCTTCACGTTGCCAGGATTCGCCGGATACTGCCCAGGAACATCCTCGCCGTACCAACGATCCAGCACGGCCTGAAACTGATCGGTGTCACGAGCACCGACGAAGTCATTTCGAACGTCGATGGAACACGGATGCCACGCCGAATAGAAGATGCAGAACTTTCGAATCTGCCTGAGAACCTGGTCTGCGGGCAGCACTTCTTCTGACAGTCGGAGATGAAGCTGAATCACATCCTTCTGCTCCAGCACCGAAGGAGCCGCTGGCAATGGTTCTCCCCGCAGCAATGCGGCAGCCTGGGAAAAGATCCAAGGATTACCGATCGCGCCTCGCGCGGCCGTCACGCCATTCACTCCGGTTTCACGCAGCATCCGTACGCAGTCTTCGGCCGTAAACAGGTCACCGCTGCCCAGCAGAGTCTGATCCGGAAACCGTTGACGAACTTCCCGGAGAAACTCCCAGCGACTTGGCCCCACATACTTCTGCTCGACCGTCCTGCCGTGAACCGTTACGGCGGAGATACCTCGTTCAAACGCCGTGCCCAGAATGCCAAAGAACTGTTCTCGGCTTCGCTCCGAATCATCAACTCCGCGCCGCATCTTGAGAGTCACCGGGATATGCGAAGGGACTGCTTCCCGGACGTTCGTCAGAATCTCAATCGCGGTTGCCGGCTGCCCCAGCAGATAGCCGCCTCGACAACGCCCTGAGGCTTTCTTCGCGGGACATCCAAAGTTGATGTCCACAACATCGAATCCTGCATCCACCAGCTTGAGCGCCGCCGCAGGAAACTCCTCCGGATCAGACCCCATCAGCTGAGCACCCACAGGATGATCGTCGTCCGTCACCAGCAGATGATGACGAGTTTTCGCGCGGTCGCGAAGAGTACTGACGAAGGACTCGATCATCACTTCGCAGATGGTATAAGGGGCACCAAGACGACGAGCCACCGCGCGCATCGGCCAATCGCTGTATCCACTCAGGGCCGCCTGAACCACAGGAAGGTCAAGCCTGATCGAACCAATCTGCAGCATCAAACGTACTCACTCTGACCCTGTTCCGTCCGGAGCCATCGGTTCCTTCTCAGCGGATCAGGGCCCCTGTTGCTCGGCCTGCTTCGCAAGTTCCTTCGCTGTCTCAATCAGTCGCTGTTGTCGTTCGGCAAGTTCACGAATCTGCTTCTGCAGCGGTCCCAGGTCTGCGGCCGGGGCAGTTTGAAACAATCGGTCAACCTGCTTTGTTCGCCGGTTGACCTGAAGCTGGAGATTTCGCAGCACTCGGATTTCTGCCATCAGTTCCACCAGTGCCGACTGTTGTTGCTGCGGCCCCTGCTGCTGTTGCTCCTGACGCTCAGGGTTCTTCATCTCCTGCATTTCTTTCTGAGTCGTCTCGATCAGCTGCTTCAGCGATTCCAAAATATCCTTCTGCACCGACTGAGTCAGTTCGCCGGCATTCGACTCCTGAAGCCAGCTGCTGACAGACTGCATGTCCGTTTCAATGTCTTCGACTGCCAGAAGCATCGCCACTGCGCTGCCGTCTTCACGAAGAAGGTTGACGGTCTGGGAGCATTCGCGAGCCAGTTCCGTCTGCTGCTGAGCCAGTTCACGGCAGCGTGCATACGAAGCATCCAGCCAGTCCTTCTGCGGTGTTGACGCAAGTGCCAGTGTGCCTTCGTGAATCTGTGTCTCTGCAGCCAGCATTCTCTGGAAACGAGCTTCCAGTGATGCCAGTACCATCTCTTTCTCTTCTTCACGCAGCTGCTTCAGCTTCTTTTCAAGTTCTTCCGCTGCCGCATGAAGCTCTTCCAGCGCTTTATCCTGATCCTTCAGGGCTTCGTTCTTTTGCTGCTCCTGCAGTTCTTTCAGCGCTTCTTCCATTTGCTGGCGAGCACGCTCCATCTGTTCGCGACCTGGCGTCTGAGGAGTATTCGGCTGCCCTGGTGTCCCCTTCTGCCCGGACTTTTGCCCTGATTTCTGACCGGACTTTTGCCCTGATTTTTCACCGTCCGATTTTTCACCGTCAGTCTGTTTACCATCGGACTGTTTGCCGTC
>CAZIGZ010000023.1:50840-54053 GCA_964538835.1 uncultured Chitinophaga sp.
TGTTTGCCGTCGGAGTTCTTTCCTTCGGACTTTTTGCCTTCTGATTCGTTGCCTTCCTTCGAGTCTCCGTCGCCCTTCTTCTCGTCGCCAGACTCACTGCCCTTGTTCTCGTCAGTGTTCCGTTCCGCTTCCTTCGCTGCCTCCTCGTTGTCGTGCTCCTTCATGGACTCGAGCAGTCGATCAGATTCACTGATCGCTCGCTGTTGCCCTGGAGCGGCATTGGACGGAGCCGGAGAATTCTGAGTCGCGGCACGGGCCGATCGCTGTTCCGCAATGATGTTATTGACGTCCTTCAGCAGGCCGTTCAGTCTCTCTCGTTCACGTTCAACGCTGCTGCGTCGGTCTTCGCTCTGAAGCAGTTTCAGCAGGGTCTGAAAGCTCTCCATCACTTCGGCCTGCTTTTCTGACGCAGCACCGAGGTCACCCTTATTCAGCAGTTCGACAATCTTCTCAATATCCTCTTTCACCGTGTCTTCTCGTCCCTGAGCAATCGCACGGCGAAGAAGATCAGCACGTTCGGGATCCTGACGAGCCAGCACGTCGGCCATCTGAATCAGCATCCGCTCAAAGCGAGCGTATCGCCCGCTGACGGCCAGCTGATCGTTCTCCAGCGCTTTGGGGTCTTTGGGTTCCCCGGAGTCCTGTTTCTTTTCCGTAGGCTTCGGAGGCTCCTGCTGCAGGACGGCGAGAGTCCACTGGCTCAGGCAGAGAATCGCACCCAACAGACCGCACACGAATCGCAGCATGGCCAACCTCATTATTTCAACAGGTCCTGGAACAGCTGATTCTTCTGCAGCTTCTTCGTCTCTTCAAAGATTTTTCGCTGCTCATCGGAAAGTTGCTTCAAATCTCTCAGTGCCTCATGGAATTCTGCCATGTCTCGGACACTTTCAAGAATTGCCCTGAGGGCCACAATCACTTCCGATACCTGCGAAGCGGACTGACCGACCAGCGATTCAGAGGCCTGTTTCTCCAGAGCGGCGACGCGGAAGGCTCCGATGGCTCGATCCGCCTGTCCCATCATTTCTCCCGAGACCTGCTTCAGAGGATCGATGATGCCGGCCTGCATCGCTTCTGCGTTGTGCAGCGGAATCGCATTATTCACCAGCTGCCGCCGAATCTCTTCAAAGCCTTCGACAATCGATGTCAGTTCGTTCGTCTGCCGTCGAAGATTGTTGCCACTTCGCGTTGCACAGGTGCTGAGGCTGATCCGATCTTCTTCTTTGGCCGCGGTTCCGGCTCCATCCACTCGCGTGGCGACGGTCTGGTGGAACTGCAGATCTTTATGAATCTCCTCCAGCTGAGCGATGACTTCTTCAAAACGAGTCCGCAACCCGATCTCTCGTGTATACAGAACCGACAGCAGCTCTTCGTCACTGACGATCTGAAACGGAAACGGCGTGCTGCGTGTGAGTCCGGGACCTCGCGATGGATTGCCATCGGCGGCCACCACAGACAGTGTCAGTGACTGACCTTCTGACAACTCCAGCGGCTGCAATTCAAAGTACTCAAAGGGCTCATCTGCACTGCGTGCCAGATCAAATTCGGTCGAAGACGCCGGGGGAGCCACTCGGAACGGGCGAGGCCTCCACGACGTTTCATCATCCACCACGAACTCAAAGCCAGCAGACTGCAGACCGTAGTCATCACGGATCTTTCCGGCAATCGGAATTCGTGCCCGACGGGTCACTGAGTTCCCGATGCCTGTCAGCTGTACCACAACCACGGGAGCCGCATCTTCAATTCCCTGCACGCGAAGTGTCTCGGGACTGACCGACATCACGTTGTCTTCGTCATGCAGGAAGAAACGAAGACTGGTATTCGATGCAATCCGCAGTCGACCATCCTTCCAGTGATCTTCAGTTCCTGCAGCTTCGACAGGCCTGGCACCATCGGCCTTTGCAGCAGCATTCGCTTCGCCGGCAGGCTTTGTGCTGAACAACTCCAGCGATGCAATCACGCTTCGGCCATCTTTGGAGACCAACGGCTGTCCTGCCGATTCAATCGTTCGACCATCTCGCAGCACGATCTTCGAAGAATCCCTGTCGCCCGAAACTTCAAACTGCTCCGTGACAATTCGAGCGGCCTGCAGTGGCTTTCCGGAATTCGCTTTCAGCCCAAACTTCGTTCCGACCGGCAGAGGAATCTCGCTGCCCGTGACTTTCAGCTTTCGCTCACGCTGCTGATTCCAGCCCGTGTATTCCGGGTATTCGCAGTTGAGTTCAATCGTATCCAGTCCGGGCGTATCAACGACTTCAACTCGCCATGGAACGCGAGTTCGATAGTCGCCTGCCAGCACCTCCAGCTCAACGGGCTCGCGCAATTGACTGACGACATAGCGAAAACCGCGAGCTGACGAAGGAGACACATAAGTTCGGCTGCGAGTCCCGTCGGCTCGAATCAGGTCGACTCGAATACGCTCGGGAATCACCCACTCGATTCCGGGTTGCGGTCCACCTTCAGGTACCACGAATTCCAGTTCCAGATCAGCACCGCGAGGATGCCGATAAGTCAGCACATCTTCGATCGCCTGAAAATCCACTCGACGATCACCCGGCTGAGCAATCGCGACCACATGAATGTCGGTCGTCCGTTCATGGTAGGTTTCTTCGCAGCGAACAAACGCATTCCACCATCGCTGCACCATCCCCGGATCCAGCAGCGCCGGAATCAGCGTCGCGACAAATAGCGCACCTGTAATGATCCCCATGCGTTTGATGGAACGAGTTTCAAAAACGTCAGCGACCTGAACATTGCCCGCCAGATCTGCCGCCTCGCGCACAGATCGCTCCAGCATGGGGGCCGCCAGCGGGCCATCACAGGGCACACCTTTCGCAGACTCGACCGTCAAAACCAGTCGATCTCGAAACTGCGGAAATCGTCGCTCCAGAAGAAGTGCGACATCGACGTCCCGTACTCGACGAACGAGCGGATAAATGACTCGGCGAATCAACAGCCAGGCTGTCGATGGCAGAAGAATGGCCAGGAAGATCGCTCGCAGACCGACGGGCAATTCCAGTCGCTGTAGCTGAAACCATCCGGCATCCAGAGCAATCGTCGACCAGAACACAATGATGGCCAGCGTGACCAACAGAAGAACCCCATCGACCAGCGAATCTCGGCGAATGCGCAGTCGAACCTGGCCGAGCAACTGACGAACAGCCGATGGAAGTTCCATCCTGGTCAATGGCGAACTCACTCCACACCTCTCAT
>CAZIGZ010000024.1:0-51698 GCA_964538835.1 uncultured Chitinophaga sp.
CGCCTGAGATCAGCGCAAGCAGTCGACCGACAACGGGAGGATCGCGACAGCCGGCTTCTTCACGATCTCAGGGCGGTGTTTCCCGGAAGACCAAAACAGACGACAGCGAGCCAGTGATCAATGTGGCGGAGCCTCCGGTGGAACGCCAGTTTCGTCATTCTTCCATCGCCGCGCCAGCTCCGCAGGGCCTTGACGATGCGTCGCGAAATGATGGCCGGGATGATGGCGTCAACGATCAGCGGCAGGCCTCCGTCCCTCAGGACTGGCAGGAGTCCATGTCCGCAGATTCGAACTTGTCGGCGAAGACGGCAACTCGGCAGAATCTTGAGCAATCGAATCACCTTGAAGCGACCGGGCTTCATCAGGAAAAGTCAGCCGCAACCGAGGACGGTGCAGCAGGCTTTGAGTTTGGAAGCGTCCTCCTTTCCAGGGAACGAGTTGAGAGTCCTGGTCGCACACCGCAGTGGGCCGGCTTTCCGGGGCAGAAGAAGTTGTTCTGACTTCGTGTTCAGACGCAGTCTTCGGCATGCTTCGCGTGTTCCGATTGCCGATCTGTGATCTTCACCTCCTGAGATCCGGATCTGAACTCTTGCCGTCGTTCCTTTAACGGGCGAGTCATCGACACCCGCAACGATGACTCGCCCGCTCTTCTTTTTTCCCCCGGATTGCCTCGAAGGGTTCAAGCGATCGTTCAATGAAAGAGTCTTGTTCGAGACGATTTACGAACGGGGATCCGACTGGCATCCGGTCTCGAGTCGACAGCAGCGAGTGACTCCGAGAATCAGCGCACAGTGACTCTGGTGAGCGAATGATGGAGAAGGGGCACGCGAGCGGAGGTGCAACTCTTCTGTTCGGGCCAGCATCTTTTCCGTTCACATAGACCAACCTCGGCGCCAAAAAAAAGCCCCTGACCGAGAAACTCGATCAGGGGCTTTGGATTCTGAAACAGTCAGTGACGGCGAAGTTTATGGATTCGCTGGAGCACTTTCTGGTTCTCGCAGGAAGATGATGCTCTCACCTCGGCCGCCACCACCAGAAGATGGATTCAGAATGTAATCTGCATCCAGAGCCTTGGTGATTCGGTCCTTTGCCTGAGCCAGGTGGGCTGCGGTATAAGGATCGAACTTGTCAGCAGAAGCGGCCTGAGCAGCTTCAATCTTCTTCACGATCTGACGAAGCTGTTCACTCGCCAGCATAGAAATCGTCTTGCCTGCAGGACCCTGAGAACGACCTGGCAGAGTCAGATCGATCAGACGTTCCATGTGTTCACGCTGCAGATTGCGTCGCAGGCTGGAGATCAGCGGCTTGCGTGCGGAATACTGACCTTCCGCCTTCACATCCAGTTCGCTCCAGACAGCGTTGGCAACAGTGCTCAGCAGCTCCGGCAGGGTCAGGGAGTCCTGATCTGCTGGTGTGCGGAATTCATTGTCATAGACGCGACGCAGAGTTGTTGGATTCATCAGGCTGGTCAGAGCAGACGCCTGAATGCCCATGATACGGTCATGGATTGGCCATGTGGACTCTTCCATCATGGAACCCTGATTATCGTACCACTTGTCCAGACCCATTGCCGTGACGAGTTCAGGAGTCAGACCGAAGGATTCGTCCTTGAACGCGTTGTTCACAACGAAGTTCAGAGCAGCTCGCTGAGTTTCCGCGGGAACGACTTCGATTGGCTTGCGGCCGTTCGGATCGCCCTTCTTGTCACGATTCACGTGAGCACCGCCGACCCAGTTCGCCATCATTGACAGCGATCGAGTCTGCAGAGACAGAATCATCTCATAACCATAGCGGACTCGATCCCAGCTGTCGCCGTCCTTAATGAAGTCGGACAGCAGCTTGGAGCGATGATGAGCCGCCAGCTTGACCTGCTCATTGGCGAAGTCGAGCGGGTTCTTCGTGAAGTCGTAGCGGCGAGCCAGCGGGTCTGGTCCACCGGTATCTTCGTCCGTGGCATAGACAAGTTCAGGTTCAGCAACGCGAGCCAGCACAGGCTTGGTATCGCCAAACGTGTAACCATACTCGATGGCCCACAGGTCATATGGACCAACGCCGGTCATACAGTAGTCGCCCTGAGTATTTCCGGATTCCATACGGATGTTGGTTCCGATGTAATCCATAACAGAGCCGGCCAGCTGCTTCTTGCCCTTCACTTCATCGCTGTTGATCTGAGCGAGTGTGTAGAGGCTTGAGGCCTTGAAGTTGTGTCGCAGGCCGAGCGTGTGACCGACTTCATGAGCCACCAGGTGAGCAATCAGCGGTCCGACGAACGATTCCGGCATGCCGTCCAGCATCTGTTCCTTCGGAGCTTCCTTCTTTTCTTCTTTCTTCTCGCCCTGAGCGGCAGCCTGAGCTTCCTGTGACGCAAGAATATCGAAGGTCATTCGAGCCAGTGCCAGCTCCATGGCCATCCCTTCAGCGGCCATACAGAAACCGTTGACCTGGCTGTGTCGATTCAGGCCGTCGTATTCTTCGTCGCCCAGAATCGAGTTGTCAGCCGAAGCCATTGGATGACCCGCGTATGGCAGTGCTGCCTGACGCTGAATCTTCTCCTGAACGACCTTGCGCATTGAAGGAGGAGCGAGGCGAACGCGTGGGTCCCATTCCGGATGATCCGCCAGCCATGCCAGCGTGTCAGCTCCGTAACCTTCCATCGCGATCTTCGGCAGAGCTTCATTAAACTGCTGACGGTAATGTCGAATCCAGCCGTCGGTCAGAATGATGTCAGCGTCCAGAATCTGGCCAGTCAGCGGATGCACGCGGCTTGGGCCAATCGCAGTGCCCACGTCGTTGTTCAGCCAGCGAACGAAGTTGTACTGAACGTCTTCCGGATCCTTGTCCATGTGAGCACCGGACGCGGCGTCCTGGTAGTACACTTCGACAGCATTGGTGATGCCAACCTTTTCGAAGGCGGCATTGCATGCGAGGATGCCGTCACGCACCCAGCGGCGATAACGAACCGGAGTCGCGTGTTAGATGTAGAACACGATCGGATTCTTCGGTGGGCTCAGCTGAAGCTTTGGATCCGCCTTTTCCAGGTGCCATCGATTGATGTAGCGAATTCGCGTTTCACGGTCGTCATACTTCGCGAGGTCAGAATAGGACGTCGTGAAGAAGCCAACTCGTGTGTCGGCAACTCGAGGCTGGTATCCGGTATTATCCGGGATATTGCTGATCGAGTAGTGCAGAATCTTCAACGTGCCATCGCCGGCCGCCGGAACTTCAAATGCAATCTCGACATTGTTCTCAAACGCTTTCGCGGTCTTGATTGAGAAAATGCCCTGCATTGTCAGTGACGGATTGAACTGAGCTGGCCCGATGTTGTACCGAGGGTTCAGCAGCATCGCGTCGACGTCGATCACCGGACCACCATTGGGGCCCATCGTAACGATCGGCACTTCCATGATGATGCGGTCCGTGAAGAGACGCTCAACAGAAGCCTCTGCTTCACGATCGCCCGTCGCACGGATTTCAATGTTTGGAGTCACCAGGGCCAGCTTTTTGTCGTACTGACGCCAGTAGACATAAAGGTCGCCGCCCTGAAGTCCCGCGTAGTCTTCACCGCTGGCTACCGTGGTTGCGATGAAATACTTCTTCTGTGAAAAGTCACGAGGAAGTTCGGCGTACATCTGGCCGTCCTTCGCACGCGTGTAGAGCGTGTACATCGGACGAATATTCGCCTTCGTCACGACCTTTTCGAAACCTTCCAGAACCTTCGCCGCTGGAGGATATTCGGGTTGCGGCTGCCCTTCCTGAGCCACCGTCGTTGCTGACAAGGAAAGTGCCGCCGCCAGCGTCAAGTTGCGAAGCCGGAACACACTTCGAAGCATAAGAAACCTTTCTTTCACACAAATGAGCAGTGAACGCCATTCACGCTGGCAATGGTTGCTCGACGCTTCCATTTGCCAAACGAGTTTCTGGAGATTCCGGGTAATTTAGGGCGACAGGGACGGTGGAGACCCAAAGAAAACAGCCACCCAGCAGACTATTTCGCAGCGAACTGCGCGAAGGATGCGGAATCGCCAAGTTAACAATCTTACCTGGATTTGCCTGATTGTGAAGCAGGTCACAATCCTTGCACGGCACTTTGTACTTCAACACGGGCTCGGTGAGTGAGCGATTGGCGCGTCAGGATCACAGTCGCCAGTTTCCGGGATCGTCGCAGCAGGAAAACTCCCACAGTCAACCTGTGTTCGTATGACCATCTCACTTGCCATCCAGACGACGGCTGAGAAATAGCCGGAATAGATCTCGCGGCCATTTCAGGCGCTTCACACGAGATTGCCTGCCTGGTAAACTCGACGTAGTTCGCCTGGACTCACATCCAGATAGGGACAGGGAGGCATTTCGCTGTTTTTTGAAACGGATACCAGAGGAGAATCACATGACCAAACATCTCATGGCTTTTGGGCTGGCGCTTTTCGCGGCCTGTACTTCTGCGGTTGCGGGTGATCGCTTCTACTTTTCACACCGAACCTTTGTGGCTCCGCCGGTTGTTTACGCGGCTCCGGCCGTCGTGTACCAGCCAGCCTACGTCGTTCCAACACCGACAGTCACTGTGGCTTCATATCCGGTGAGCACGGTCACTTATTCGACGCAGTACTTTGCTCCGATGGTTCCAGTCGCTGTTGCTCCGGCCCCAGTGATTGCAACGCCGGTCTATGCAGCACCCGTCGTCATCCCATCGCGAGCCTACGTTGTTCCGGCACGCCATGCTCGCCTTCGCCGATATCGAGGCGTCGAAGTGGAATTCGAGCGAGATGGTGACATCGAAATCGACTATCGATAAGCCGGTTTCCTGACGGTTCCTGGCGAACCACCGGACACGATTCAGTAGGGCGAGCCTTACAAGGTTCGCCCTTTTTTGCGTCTGGCTTTAACGGAGGTGTTCGACCGCGTTGGCATGAGCCGGATGCCAGTGCCTAAATCTGAGTCCACTGGATACGGGACGAATCGTGTTTATGAAAGAACGCCCTTAACCAGTTCCCCGTGGATGTCTGTCAGGCGGAAGTCTCGTCCCTGGTACCGGTATGTCAGGCGAGTGTGGTCGATGCCAAGCAGATGCAGGATCGTAGCATTGATGTCGTGGACATGGACGGGGTCACGAACCACGTTGTAGCAATAGTCGTCCGTTTCGCCCCAGGTCGTGCCACCCTTGATACCGGCTCCGGCCATCAGCATCGTGAAGCAGCGAGGATGGTGGTCGCGGCCATAGTTGTCCATCGTAAGTCCGCCCTGCGAATAAATGGTTCGCCCGAACTCACCGCCCCAGACGACCAGGGTATCGTTCAACAGATCCCGCATTTTCAGATCGGTCAGAAGTGCGGCGGTGGCCTGATCAGTATCGCGGCATTGTCCTCGAATTGCCGCCGGAAGTCCGCCGTGATGGTCCCACCCCATGTGAAACAGCTGAATGAAACGAACGTCGCGTTCGGCAAGGCGTCGAGCCAGCAGACAATTCGCCGCGTAGGAGCCAGGTCGCTTCACATCCGGGCCGTACATCTCCAGGACTGCAGCGGATTCGTCTGATGTATCCAGCAGGTCCGGTACGCTGGTCTGCATCCGGAACGCCATTTCATACTGCGAAGTGCGAGCATGAATCTCGGGATCCTGCAGCTCCTCAAAGCGAGCTTCATTCAGCTCACGAATCCGATCAATCGTTCGGCGTCGATCTGCGGCTGAAATCCCCTGTGGATTCGAGAGAAACAGGACGGCATCACCGCTGTTACGAAACTTCACGCCCTGATGACGGGAGGGAAGGAATCCGGAACCCCACAGCCGGTCATACAGAGGCTGGTCGTCTGGTCGGCCAGAGCCAAAGGACGTCAGAACCACATAGGCCGGCAGATCACGATTGTCGCTGCCAAGTCCATAGCTGATCCACGAACCAATGCTCGGCCTGCCCGCCAGCTGCGACCCTGTCTGACAAAAGGTAATCGCCGGATCATGATTGATCGCTTCCGTGTTCACGGTGCGAATCATGCAGAAGTCATCGGCCAGCTTCGACATATGTGGCAGCAGTTCGCTGAACCACATTCCGCTTTCGCCATGCTGCTGGAAACGGAACATACTGGGAGCGACAGGGAAACTCGCCTGCCCCGAAGTCATCGTCGTCAGACGCTGCCCCATTCGAATCGATTCGGGCAGATTCTCCCCGCGATGGGCTTCCATCTGAGGCTTCGGATCGAACAAATCCATCTGCGAAGGCGCACCGGACTGATAGAGATAGATGATCCGCTTTGCTTTTGGCGGATGATGCGGCAACGCTTCCAGTCGGGTGGAATCCGAAGCTTTCAGGTCCTGGGAAAGCATGGCTCCCAGTGCCGCGGTCCCGAGTCCGCATGCGGACTTCAGAAACGTGTGACGATTCAATCGATCCTGCAGCCTATCGACGTTCATTGCGAGCCCTTTCGCACGGTCCATTCGAGCAATCCGTGGTTCCTGATTATCGCTCGTAGATCGGAAGGAATCGATAATTCAGTGCCATGGCGAGCAGCGACATTCCGGTTCCATAAGCCGGACCATGCTGACTCTGAAAACTGCCATCGTCTGCCTGCATCTCCTTCAGTTGCTTTGCAGTCTTCTGATTCCACTTCTGCCAGGCTTCAAAGTCGCCCTGGAACAAGGCCTGAGCCGTATAGTATCGAAAGTACTCCGGGTAGCTGTATTCTTCGTGCTCGAGATTGACTGTGATCTGACCGAGAACGGCTTTGTATTCTTTCAGGTCTTTGCGTTTGCCGATGGCATAAACCAGCGCGGCGATCGCTTTCAGGTTGGCCGAGCCACCGCCACCGATTCCGGAATAACCCACTTCGCCACGGTTGGTGGTCATCGACCGAAAATACTCCAGAGCCTTGTCGATCGATTCATCGGGGACCTTGATGCCAGCATTCCTTGCGGCGAGCAATCCCATCAGGACGGCGCCAGCAACGGAAGTATCTGCATCAGTTGCGTCCGGCGAGTACCGCCATGCATTCCATGGATTGTTCTTCTGGGACGTCACGCTGGCCCGAACCGCCATCTCAAGCGACTTGCCGATGGTCGTTCGGTCCTTATCCGGTGTCGACGCACCGTCCCAAAGCGAATCCTCATCAAGGACTCCGTAAACTTCAGACATCCCCAGACAGGCAAAACCGTGATGGTACATGCTGCCGTGTCCCATGCGTCCGCCGTAGAAACCAGTGTTCTGATCCTGTGTCGAGATAATGCTGCGAACGGCGCGGCGTATGTTATCGCTGTATGGTCCGAAGTTCGGATCTTCCCCGCTGGCCAGAAAGGCCATGATGCACATCCCGGTGATCCCCGGACCTTCGTCACCGCCGGACCAGTTACCCTCTTTGGTCTGATTGGCTGCCAGCCATTCAAGCCCGCGCTCGTAAATCACTTCCACATCACGTGGCACGTCAGTACCAAACCGCAATTGAGGATCCTGAGCGATTGCGGGTGCCATCATCACGAACAAAAGTGACGCCGCCAACAGGAATTGGAATCTCATTCGTCGAACCCCGCGGTTTTCATCAAAGCCATTCGCTGGCACATTTGTCCAGACGCATGGCTGGAAGTCTATCGAGTCCGCACGGAACAGTCACGAAAGAACCTCGGCGACTTTCGACGCACTTGACCCAAATCTACTGTTCAGTCGGTCAGTCTGTGAGCGGCCGAGGAACGTGGAATCGCTTCAATTTCCGATCCAGCGTCGACCGTTCAATTCCCAGAATCTGAGCGGATTTGGACTTATTCCAGCCCGTATGCTCCAGCGTGCGAAGAATGTGTTCCTGCTCGATATCCGCGAGCGACAATTCCCGGTACTCCGCGGATGTTTCTCTATCAGGCTGCGGTGCAGGCTGTCTTGCGGCAAGACTGGAAAGCTGAATATCTGTTGCCCGAACCACTTCGTTTCGACAGAGAATGACCGTACGCTCGATGGTGTTTTGAAGCTCGCGGACGTTCCCCGGCCAATCGTAGTTCCTGAGCAACTGAACGGCTTCGTCTGTAAACCCCTTGATGACACGTCCGGTCTTCTGGACAAACTTATGAAGAAACGCGGTCGCGAGGATTTCAATATCGTCCCGCCGGTCACGCAGCGGACTGGCCGTAATCTCCGCGACCTGAAGACGGAAGTAGAGGTCCTTGCGAAAGTCACCGTCTTCCACGGCTTCTTCGAGATCGCGATTCGTTGCGGCAACGATGCGAACATTCACCTGAATCGGCTTGCGGCCACCAATGCGTTCAAACGGGTACCCTTCCAGGATACGAAGGAACTTGGCCTGAATTGACGGACTCATTTCGCCCACTTCATCCAGAAACAAGGTTCCTCCGTCCGCCTGTTCGAAGCGTCCTATCTTCCGATCGACAGCTCCGGTGAATGCACCTTTTTCGTGCCCGAAGAGCTCGCTCTCCAGCAAACTCTCATTCAGCGCCGCGCAGTTTACGCATACAAAGGGGGCGTCGCGGCGAGGACTTTGATTGTGAATGCTGCGAGCAATCAGTTCCTTGCCGCAACCGCTTTCGCCTCGAATCAGAACGTTGGCATCCGTTTCCGCAATCAGACTGATTTTGTCGCGAAGATCGCGCATGCTGTCCGTTTCGCCGATCAGTGATTGTTCCTGAGTCAGCTGGGATCGCAGAGATTCGTTGACACTGCGAGCCTGGGCCAGTCCTGTCTGGAGCGTATCGCGTTCCTGAAGATGCTGCAGTGACACGGCCAGCTGGTTCGCCAGAGCCAGCGTGAATTCCAGATCATTCTTATCGAGCGGATTATCCGGGTTGGTGGAATACAGATGAATAAGTCCGAGGACTCGCTCAGCCGTCTGAATGGGCGTGCAGATCACACTGAGCGCCTTCATTTCACCGAGACTGTCAAAAACGGAAAGCTGCCGATCATCGGAAACATCGCGGGTCAGTATGGCTTCCCGTTTGGATAACACGATGCGTGACAGATTGTCAGACACTCGCCGGTACGGCAAATCCTTCCTGCTATGGTACGCAACTACCTGCAGATCGACCGGCGTCGGCTGGTTTGCGGCATCGGAGGTCGCGAGCAAAATCGCAGAGATGCTGGACACCGTTTCCCGCGCGATCGAAGCCAGCACCACTTCCGTCAGCTGCTGCCGGGTCTTTGCAGCACCCATCTCAAGCCCCAGTCGATAGAGCTTGGTTAGTTCGTTACCAAATTCCATCTTCGACGGGGTCGCCGATTTCAGAAACTCCGGCACGGCAGTTCGATGAAGAATACTGGGCTCCGCGGAAACCGAGCTGACCGCGGTTTGCGTCGGTGATGTGGCACGATCCGTTCCCGAAGCCGTGCCGACCGGATGTGCGGGAGCAGACTCGAGACTGGTCGTGAACGCGAGCCGACATTCGCCGATGGAAATCACATCGCCGGAATGAAGCACGACGTCCCCGGAAACCTTCTTATCGCGAAGTGATGTCCCATTCCGACTGCCGAGATCGCGCAGCTTCCATTCGCCCTCCGAATAGAACACTTCACAGTGATTGCGGCTGCAGGAATCATCCTGAAGCACAATGCGATTTGTGGCTGATCGTCCGATCGTCGTGACCTGGCCCTGCCGCAGTCGCACAACGTCTCTCCAGGATGTTCCATCCCAAGTCAGCAGGAAAGCTGTTTCCCCGGAGGTTCCTGAGTTCGGTTCGACGGTCATAGTTGGCTCTGACAGCGGAAATATCTGACTTCGAAGGGCCGCAGTCGAAGACGACTCAGGCGGCAGTCTCTCACCGCCTGACGCAATCGCGCCTGCCGATTTCAACATAGCGGAATCCAGGTCGGCCGTCGAGCAGTTGCGGGACGTGGATGGCGACCAGCTATTCCGCGGGGTTCAGACGCCAGCCGCCGACATACGAAGGCAATGGGTCCAGATCAGCCGGCGCTGGAAGCCCGACCAGGGGATAGGCCCAGCGGGCATAGCATTTGATCTTCCCTGAAACCGGGTCAATTTCCAGAGCTTCCTCGAACGTGGGCTGAGCCGCGGTCGCTCGCATAAACCCAAGTGCCGCCAGGGCCATTCGGCGTACCTGAGCAATCTCAGGGTTCGGAGAACTTCGGTCTTTGATTCTCTCTTCGAGGCGTGCGATCAGGCCGGGATCGGGATTTCGCTCGTACAGCAAACCAAGCGACCACATTGCGGCACCTCGACGTTCACGCGGAGCCGGGGCACCTTTGTCAAAGCAAAGGTTGTAGAGTTCCTCGACTTCTTTGATTCTCATAATGCCGCAGTACTGAAACAGAAAGGTCTGCTTCAGCCCGTTTTCGTAGGCTGCCTGAGCTGGATCTGCCAGTTGCTCCTGCGTCTCCACCGTGGCCTTGACCACGGCATCACGCACCGCAACATCCGGATACAAATGAATGAGCCACGCCGCTGTGACTCTGACTTCACTGCGGGGATAGTTCAGAAGCGGGAGGCAAAGAGCCGAATACTCGGTCGCACGCAGCTGCCCGAGCAACAACAGCGACTGTTCAATGCTCTGCCAGTCCTTCGACTCCGGATTCAGGCGAGCGATCGCTTCATTCACAATCTGATTTCTCAGGTCCGGCTTCTCCGTCGCGACTGCCAGAAGCATCTCTCGGGCAACATTTCTGACCGAAATATGAATGTCACTCATCTGTTCGTTGAGCCAGGTGGATCGCTGTGCATCCGGAAACTGACGCATGACGCGCAGGGCCATCATTCGGACTGTCGCATCCTTGTAACTGCGACCTTCGGCCAAAGACGGCTGGAGCAGCTCAGGCTTATGCCGAAAGACCAGCTGCCAGGCCGCAGAAGCGACGGGACTGGCTGGATCATTCGTGTGCTTCGTGGCAGCTTCGAGAGCATCCGGCAAGCTGGAATCCAGAAGATCCATCGCCAGCAATCGTGACGGTTCATCATTGCCTGTCAAAGTCTTTCCAAGCGCCGCTGCTTTTTCCGGCGCGAGAATCGCGGCTGCCCGAGCTGCTGCCTGACGCTTCAGAAAATCCAGTTGAGAATTGCCGGCCATCTCCACAAACTTCTCACCGTTCTCCGTGTCACCGCAGGCAATGAGCCCCGCGGCCGCGAGCTTTGTCGCTGTGGCGGAGGAAAGTGGATCGGCAATTCGCTTTCTCCAGAGCTCTTGAGCGGACGGTGCTTTCCACGCAGCCAGCACTGGCTCAACGATGACGCGATCCGCGTCGGCAGCAGTTTCCACGAACTTCGTCAGATCTTCGGCTGCCTCTTCGAATCCCCCGGCGGCCAGAGCACACGCGCAAGCACGTCGAACCCTCCGCGAAGCAGACGACGTGAGTCGCTCCATCAGCGTTGACTTCGCGGGCGAAATGTCATCCAGTTTCTCGAAGGCAACGCGATACAACTGGAGGGCAGCCACTTCCTGAATCTCTTCATCTGCCGATTCTTTCAGAGCGCGAGTGCAGAGCGCTACCATCTTCGCATCCAGAAGATAGTAAGTCGGAACGTCCTGAATCTCCGGTTCAAAGTCCATTCGCATGGGCAGGGTTTTGAATCGGGCAATCGACGGAATGACAAGCGGTCCCGCATAATGTCCGCCCGGAGAAAAGTCCTGATTAGCCACCGGCTGACGCCAGACGGGTGGCTTCTGCTGGGCGAAGGATTCCAGGGCACCGCACCAAAGCAGTCCAAGAACGGTCAGAACCTGGAAAAAATTGAAGCATTTCATCATGGGAGCATCCGGAGAACCGGGGACGGTCAGATCAAAGCAGTCGGAAGGACAACAGCACAATTCACCAGGATCAGTCGGGACGTGTCAGTCGCAAAGTCTGAAGATACAACAGCACCAACAGGACCGCTGACGTTATCCCGGAGATCCACCAGGCGGATGGCACAAGATTGTATTTCTCAAATCCCGTTGCCTGCATCGCATTCAATGCTGCGGCCATCGGGTTCAGCCGCAGCGTGTTCTCGACCAGGCTGTGTCCGAACGGAGCATCCCGGTTCACCCAGACAAGCATGGTTCCGCCAAACAAGCCGATCAGGACGCCATAAGCGACCGTTGTGGCAATTGCGGTTGAGCGAAACAAACTGCTGATCGTCGCACTGATCAGCATCGACAGAACTGCGGATACCACAAGACAGATCAGAACCTGTGCGACCTGTGGTGCCAGGATGGGTTTGATCAGCATGATGACCGCATAACCAGGCAGTGTCGCACACAGCAGCAGCGCGAGCGTAATCACGACGCTGATCAGTTTTCCTCGCAGAATCTTCCCCGGCCCAAGTGGTGTTGCCCGCAGAAGATTCCAGCTGCCCCCTTCGATCTCCCCGGCAATCATGCCTGCGGCCAGTCCGGGCGTCAGAAGCACGATCAGTGACACCTGAAGCACAATGATCAGTGCTCCAGTGAACTCGACACCACGAGACTCCGTGCCTCGTGCCGAAGCCAGCGTCAGAAGCAGCGACAACACCGCACAAAATGCCACGAGACGAAGGAGCCAGTGCATTCGACCAAACTGCCGACACTGAAACTCCTTCACCATCACAGGATTGATCAGCGGCGGAATCCCCTTTGATCGCTTTTGCGGATCGACAAGGTACAGAATGCGACGACTCGCCTGAATCCACCCGTCCTGATCGTCCGTCATGTAGCCCTGGGATCGAGCACGATCCAGAAGCGAATGACTCAGCCGCAAAATGCAGACGATACTTCCGACCAGAATGAAAATGGCTGCAAATCCCAGATACCAGGTAACGGGATCCCGCAGTTCAATCAGTCCCGTACCGGCGACCGAGCCCTGGTTCAGCATCTGCAGAATCCCCGGAATCGGCGACATCAGTTTCAGAAACGCCATGCCTCTGGCCAGAGGACTGTCTCCACCAGGAAACAGCGCGTCCGGAAACCACGGAACGACTGTCAGCAGAAACGTAATTCCATAACTCCATCGCAGCGCGGATTCGGTATTGCGGCACCATGTTCCCACCAGCAATCCGATAACAATCAGCTCTGTGCAGACCACCATCAGAAAGAGATACATCCGCAGGGCGTCACCGGTCAGCGACACGCCGCCCATCAGATAGGCACACGCCATCGCTGGCATCGTGCTGCAGAGCAACAGCATTACGAAGCCCAGCATCGCCAGGACTTTGCCCAGATAAATCGAGGTCCTGGACAGCGGAGAATTCAACAACAACTCCAGGGTTCGCCGGCGCACTTCGCGCACCAGAAGTGTCGACGGAAACACGGGCACTGCCAGAATCGCGGCGGCAACCATAGCATAGGTAAGCCACCGAAACACTTCTCTGCCTCTGTCGCCGTCGAGGTCAACGATGGCACTGGTGGGCCATTTCAGAAAGACCACAAACGCAGAACACAGCGCAACGGCCATCAGAATGGCCAGAATTCGCGAACTGCGAAGGAGAGCCAGAAGCTCGCGACTCAGAATCACTCCAATCCCATGCATTACGCCACCCCTGCTTTCGTCTTTGCAGGGCCCTGTGCGGATCGTTCGGCTTCGGCTTCGCGAGCTGCCGTGATGAAGGCTTCTTCCAGGTCTCCGGCGACTTCACGGAACTGCGAAACTCGATCGCCCGACGTGATCAAGAGGCGAAGAATGTCGCCCAGCTTTTCATCATTTGCGGATGTTCGACATCGTATGATGGTTTCCGCGTCAGACACAGTAACTTCGGCATCCGATTCCAGCAGCCCTTTGACTCGTGCGGCTGCTTCATTGAGTCCCGCTTCGGACAGAAACTGAATTTCGATCGTTCGTCGCTGCGACAGTTCGCGAGTCACCTCCTGAAGTGTTCCCATCGCGCGTAGTTTGCCGCCAGCAACAATTGCCACCTGATCACAGATGCGAGAAAGCTCGGGAAGAATATGGCTTGTGACGATCAGTGTTCGCCCTTCTTCCGCAAGCCTCAGCAGAATGGTACGCATCTCAATTCGCGCTTCCGGGTCCAGACCGTTGGCGGGTTCGTCCAGAATCAGAACTTCCGGTCGGTGCAGCAGAGTCCGTGCAATGCCAACTCGCTGCTGCATCCCGTGACTCAGACTTTCCACATACCGGTCCTGCATCCAGACGGCGTTGGTCAGTTCCAGAACTTCGCCAATCCGGAGCTGACGTTCCTTGCGCGAAATTCCAAAAGCGGCGCCAAAGAAGTCGAGGTACTCACGCACTCGCATGTTGTCATACGAACCAAACTTGTCCGGCATATAACCCACCAGACGTCGCACCTTGTGAAGATCTCGGACGCAGTCTGCACCCGCGATCGTCGCCGTACCGGACGTTGGCCGTGAAAGCCCGACAAGAATTCGGATCGTGGTCGTTTTGCCGGCACCGTTTGGCCCGATGAACCCCAGAATACTGCCTCGATTCAGCGTCAGAGACAGTCGGTCAAGCGCGATGAACTCACCGTAATGTTTCGAGAGCTCCCGGATCTCTACGACGGGGGTCGAATTATTCATGGACGGACTTTCCGAGGAGAACAACGAGTAGAAAAACAAAGAATGAATCAGCAAATCTGCCGGACTGAGCCTAGGGTGCGCTTCCGGAATAAGGCACGGCAACGCGCTTTCCATTGAGCGTGATCAGGCACTGCTCAACCTTGTAGGCATCGTCCTGTTCGCCTTCCATCGGCTCTGAAGAATCGGCGCTGGCGACCGAACTGACGCTCAGCTGGAAGTAGATTTTTCCCGTCCGAGAACTCTTGAGCAGTTCGCCGGGAATCTGTGCCGTGACAACACCAAGCGGACTTTGAAACTCGGCGAATTTCTGCATCGCGCCGGGTTCGCCAGCAGACAAAGTCACCGTTCGCGAACCGGCTCGCACATTCAGTCGAACGTCCGCCGAAGTCGCATCAAAGGGTCGGCAGCAGGCGGGAATCTGAAACTCGAAAATCGAATCTGACGCCGCTTCCAGTCCGACCCATTCGCGTTTGGTGTTGGAAAAGATCCCGCTGAGCCCGCCGCGAGTATTATCGATCGCTCGCATCGCCAGAAACGGGCCGGGGATGGAAATCTGCTTGTCGAGCTGTGGTGGTATCCAGCGTATAGGCTGAATGACCAGAGTTTCTTCCTGCTGGCGAACATTCTGACCATCAAACTTCATTGAGGTGTTGTCAGATTGCTCCCAGAACAGAAACGCTGTCTCCACCGGAAACTGCTCGACACGATTGCCCGACTGGAACAACGCATCCAGGACGACTCGCCGATGCGACTGATCCTCTGACGTCAGGGCTGCGGTCGAATACTGGCCAGGCTCCAGAATATCCTTGTCGCCCGCACGAAGAGTCCCAGTCGCTTCACGCTGGACACTGATTCGATCCGGCGTCATTCCGGCGATGAGGAAATCGCTGGTCTTTCCAAGTCCACCCGACATCAGGTTCCCGACAAATCCCTGTTCATCGAAAGACCCCGTGACCTTCACTGGCGTCTCCAGCGGGCGGCTGGATCGAAATGCATAGGACTTCAGACCAGCCGGCTGGTTCAACTTCTGCCAGCTGACAGTCGTCGCGCCGTCCCAAACCAGCCGACGATAATCAAGACTGGTACTGTCCGCCAAAGCGGAGAGAACCGCTCCCGTCTGAGACGAAATTGGGATATCGCGTGATTCCGGAAGGTACACTGAAGCGACCCCGTCTTCCGCGACTTCGGTCGCTCCAGGAGTGGCATAAATCACCCGTGACTCAACAAAAGTCTCCGGCGCCACTGAGCGAATCGAGAGGCCAGTCAGCATTGCAGGCAAGGCGGCTGCGACCGCCAGGACAGGTACGACCCACAGCATCTTTTCGCCGGCAGATCGTCGATACAGGAACACACCAACCGTGAGAAGCATGACAGGAAATACGGCCAGCAGCAGAAGAGCAACGGACCGCGAAGGAATGTCATACCCAACCAGTGCGGCGGCATTCCTGCCCGCAATCTCATTAGGAATGAGTGGCGGAGATCGCCGTTCGAACAGAGTCTCCAGCAGTCGGCGGCTGGAAGCAATCGGCCCACCGGAAGGTTCCCCTTCCTTCCATGTCGGTCGCGGCGCAAAGAAGACCGAGGGATGAATCGTTGTCAGTAACACCGACCCGTTTCCCATCGGAAGCCGGATCGCCACCGGCCAGCCGTCAACGCTCCAGATCACCTCGCCAGCGCCGGGCATGATTCGAAAGTACGAAACCGGTTCATCGAATGTTCGTTCAACAAAGCGTTCTGGGTACTGCTTTTCCGAATAGTCGGGATTGATCTCCAGCCGAATGGTGTTGGAAGATGATTGACCGACCACTGAAAACGGCAAAGCATCGCCCAAAAGCATGCGGGCGACGTCTTCCCCAACATGATCCAGGGGCACCATCATTCGCCCGCCACGCTGAACCCAGATCCGAATACTTTCCACTGCCTGCGGGTACTTAATCAGCTGACTGTCAGCAACCACAAGGCTGTCCAGCGGCTCAAGTGACTCCGGGTGATGAGAGATATCGCGGGCCAGAAACGAACTCAGCAACATCGAACCCGTCTTTGCGAACTTGCAGACCTGCGTGAATTCCATCAGAGCCGCGTCGTCGCGAAATGCGCCCGTTTCTGGAAGGTAACCGGTCACCCCGGCGTCGTTGTCAGTGGCAATGACCGTAAATGACGGCAACAAAGTCTCATGGCGTTCGCGACGGATCACGCCGTCCTCTTCACCCCCCGGGAAGTGCAGATACTGAAAATCGATCGGGCCACCATTTACTGGTCGAGGCCCCGTCAGATAAACAGGCCAGCTCGCTTCAAAAGTGGTCTTTGCCGGAACTTCGATTCGTCGCCCGTATTGCAGTCCTCCACTGGCCGGTGTCACGACCATGAGGCTGGCTCTGGGTTCATCCGTCAGATTTTGCACTGTCCCGGAGACGGTTCCCCATCTGCCGTAGAAGAATCGTCCTGTCCCGCCCGACCGAACCCGAATCTGGTTGATGTCACTCGCTGCCTCGGCACCCTGCTTTTCCTGAGCAATCGTTGCTGTTACCGCCAGGAACGTGATCACCCAACAGGCTGCGGCAGTGGAAATGGCTTTCATTCAGGACTCACCCGTCTCCCCCGATTTTGCAGACGACATGGTCGTCAAACGGCATTCCGCGGTTTGTCCACTGGATTGATCAACCCGACGGCAAAGGATGGGGAGGCTTTGGCGGGAGTTGTCGTCATGGCACCGAGAACAGCAGGCCGCTTATTCAAGCCGAATGCTCTCGGAACTACAACCATCGGCCTGCACTATCCGCCATTTCGATCGACATATTCGCTCAGTGCTTCTACGGCCTCACCGAGCCTCTTGATCAGGAGGCCTGTCGCCTGGCCCTGATGCGACGGATCGCAGTCGCCGGGCACGCCTGTCCTGAATCGCCATGCATTCGGCGATTTTCGCCGGAAAAAACGGGCTGGTGGCAAATTATCTGACCTGTTATCTTCAGATCACACTGTTGGCACGAGCCAGTGGTGAATAGAATCGATTCCGAAATTGCGGAGTCAGCAGGGACGCTGAATCTGTCGGAAGATGCGTCGCACAACACCCCGCGGGCCAACCATGGGGTATCGGAAAGGAGTCCGATGGTGAGACAGTTTGCTGCCATTCTCGTTACGGTTCTGGTATTCGTTCCAGGTGCTTCAGCACAGGTTCGAAATGCAGCTCCCCGTTCTGCTCAACAGTCTCCCAAAGGCGCGTCAGGACAAAGGCCGGTGACTCCAGTGAGTCGCCAGAATGCTGCTGGGACGACCCAGCAGGATCCGGCAGGCAAATCCGAAACGCCATCCGCGGCACAGGGGACGACCCCAAAAGCTCAGGTCGAAATGCGACCGGTCGCAGGCCAGCGTCGAGCACCGGAAATGTCGCCGGAAATGGAACAGGAAATGGACCGCCTGCTGACTCAGTGGGCTCAGGCCAGCGACCGGATCAAGCGTCTGGAAGGCCGCCATTTTCGAATCGTTTACGATCTGACCTTCGAAACGGAATCACAGTCCGAAGGTGAGTTTGGCTACGAAGATCCGGACAAAGGTCGCATCGACGTCACTCCAGTGGAAATTACTGAGGCCCTGAAGGAAGCTCGCAGGACTGAAGTTCAGAAGGCAAAAGACGAAAAGCGACGCAGCTCGGTTCGAGTGAAGCAGAACGGTGAGCCATTCGACCTCGTTCCCGCATTGCAGGAAGAATGGTACTGCGATGGTCAGCGAGTCTATTCGCTCGACGTCCAGAAGAAAGAAGCGGTCGTTGCTCAATTGCCATCCGAAATGCAGGGCGAGAACATCATGGACAGCCCGCTGCCGTTTCTGTTTGGTATGCCACCGGAGAAAGCACGACGCCGCTTTGAAATGGCCTTCGCAGGCGGAAAGTTCGATCCTCGTACCGGCAAGGCAAGCCTTGTGATTTATCCAAACCTGCCACAGGACAGCCAGTCATGGAGCCATGCGGATGTCATCCTCGACCTGAAGACATTTCTTCCGGTCGCCGTCCAGCTCTTTGATCCCGCAGATACAAAGATCACCGTTTACAAGTTCCGCGACTTCAAAGTGAACGGGACACTTGGTGGCTTCTTCGCAAAGCTCCAGGGGAAGAATCCGTTTACGCCGAACCTTGATGATTACCGCACGATCGTCGCAGGCGAGCCGACAGCCAATCAGCTGAATGCACAGCCAGCGGGTGAAATGAAGACCGCAGAGGCTCTGCCCCGCGAAAATCTGCTCGTCAACGTTGAAGGCATCGCATGGAAGGACGCAGAACTCCAACTGAGCCGCCAGGGGTTGAAGCGAGACAAAGAGAACCCGAAGAGCAGCCAGGTCCTTCTGGTTCAGGGCGATCCAGCGAAGAATCCTGGTCAGGTCTATACAGTGCAGCGTCAGGAACCGGCTCCGGGCACTCCAATCACTCCCAAGACGGTCGTTCGACTGGTGATTTTCACCGACCCTAAGGCACAAACGAAGTAATCAAAAGTCGGTTTGGACAGTTTGGGAGGCTGAGAAATCCATTGGAAACGGTCAATCCCGTTGAACCTGACCGTTTCTTACTCGATACTCTCTGCCTCCTGATCCCGCCAGAGGAACCAGACATTGTTCATGGTTGAGTCTCGCGCGGCGGATCTCTGCACTGATCCTCAATAGCTGCGATATTCGCAGCAGACTGACCGATGAATTCTCCAAGCTCCCACAATCAGCGTCCTCTTCAGGACGTGAACATCGTTGGCACTGCGCCACTGATCTCGCCGGCTGAACTAAAACACGAGTTCCCTGTCAGCGAAGCCATCGCCGACCACGTGTGGCGCTCACGAAATCTGGTGGCCGATATTCTTCGAGGCCACGACAAGCGTGTGATCGCGATCGTCGGCCCCTGCTCCATTCATGATCCAGGCATGGCCATCGAGTATGCTCGCGGGCTGAAGAAGATTGCCACCGACGTCAGCGACCGCATCGTCGTCGTGATGCGAGTCTACTTTGAAAAGCCTCGCACGACCGTTGGCTGGAAGGGTCTGATTAACGACCCTCATCTGAACGATACGTTTGATATCGCAACCGGCCTGCGTAAGGCTCGCAGCATCCTTCTGGCGATCAATGAGGTTGGGCTTCCGGCCGCGACGGAAATGCTGGAGCCGATTACTCCGCAATACATCGCAGACCTGATTACACTTGCCTCGATCGGTGCTCGCACGACGGAGTCTCCCACTCACCGACAGATGGCCAGCGGTCTCTCAATGCCCGTTGGCTTCAAGAACAGTACGGAAGGAAGCCTCGAAGTTGCGATCAACGCGATGAAAGCTGCGAATGCTCAGCATCGCTTTCTTGGGATTGATCATGACGGAAAGACCTGCGTCCTGACCACTCGAGGAAACGATCTGTGCCACTTGATTCTTCGAGGCGGACGCAATGGCCCGAATTATCAGGCAGAGTTCGTCGCGGAAGCCGGTCGAATGCTGAAAGCGGCCAAACTCCCGCCGCGTTTGGTTGTCGACTGCAGTCATGCCAACTCCAGCAAAGACTATCGCCGGCAGCCGGAAGTCTGGAACGATGTGATCGCTCAGCGTGCCGCTGGAAACGAAGACATCGTCGGACTGATGCTGGAGAGCAATCTTCACGAAGGTCAGCAGTCCCTTGGCGATGATCCTCGCAGTCTTCAATATGGTGTCAGCATTACCGATGGCTGCATCAGCCTTGAACAAACGGAGATGCTCCTGCGTTCCGCCGCTGAGACTCTTCGAGGCAGATAGCGATTCACTGCGATTCCCCGAGAGTCCATTCCATGATCGAACTTCACAATGTCTGTCTGCAGGCTGGTAAGTTCCGTCTGGACCAACTCTCCTTCCAGGTCGGCATCGGCGAGTACGTCGTACTGATGGGGCGATCAGGGCAGGGAAAGACGACGATCCTGGAGACCATCTGTGGACTGCGCTCTGTTCAATCCGGACGCGTTCTGATTCACGGCACCGATGTGACGAACTGGAAGCCTGCACAGCGAGGAATCGGCTTTGTTCCGCAGGACCATGTGCTGTTTCCAACCATGACCGTTCAGGAACAACTGGAGTTCCCGCTGGAGCTGCGTGGTGCGAAGGCGAAAGAGCGAAAGGCCAGAGTTCAGCAACTAGCCAGTGTCCTTGGCATCTCACACTTGCTGAGTCGGTATCCCAAAGGGCTCAGTGGCGGAGAAGCCCAGCGAGTTTCCATCGGGCGTGCGTTATCATTCGAGCCCGCCGTGCTGCTGCTGGATGAACCGCTCAGCTCACTGGACGATGAACTTCGCAAGGAACTGCACCAGTTGCTGAAAACAATTCGCCAGGCAACCAGTGCGGCGATTCTTCACGTAACCCATAACATTGACGATGCACGATCTCTAGCCGACCGTATTCTTGTGCTGTCCAATGGGCGGATCGAAAACCACACCGAAATCAGTGCTTCGGAATCGTGGAGCCGCACATGACGGAGCGACAGCCAGCCACGACTGTTGACATCCTTCTGGAGGCTCCTCTGTCAACACTGACCGGAATGAGCCGAACGACACTGCCGGTACCTGAGCCCGCGACCGTGCGTGAGCTTCTGATGCGCCTGGCCTCGATGTTGACGCCGGAACTGACACCGCGACTGGTTCGAGCCGATGGGAACCCGGCTTCGGGCCTGCTGATCTTTCTTAACGACCGACCGATTGCGGCAGGAAATGCCGAACAAATCGCTGTCAGAGCGGGCGATGTGCTGCTCCTGTGTCCGCCAATCTCCGGAGGATGACCGGAGCATCTTTACCTTCCTGAATCCGCGCTGGTAAAGTGCGTGCACAGGTTGATGCTGAACCGTAACCCATTCCGCCGCTCGGCTTTGGCAAGGTTTATCGTTCACTTGAGTTCACCTTCGAGATGATCCCACGGACGGGGGTTCCCTAATGCGTTCTATTCGGCTGACGCTGGCAGCGATGATTCTTCTGATCCCCGTCACCCTGTCCGGCTGCGGCCGCAGTGACTCGGGTGAAACGGCGGCCAGTGACGACGATCTGATGAATGAACTCATGGGACCTTCCGCGGAGCCAAAGCGAGAGCCTGCGGAACCCGTCGATGACGAAATGGCGGAAATCGAATCAAACGGCGACGAGACGGATCCGGACACACGACTCGCGTCAGCTCCCGCCGATCCGAAAGGTGTTCAGCTGGAACTTCACCTGCGCAAAGGGGATCGATTCCCGCTGATCAAGACGGTTGAACAATCGCTTATCCAAAAGTCAGATACGGCCCCTGCAACCGCCAGGACTCGACTGGAACTGACTCTGGCGATCTCCGTTGAAGAAGAGCGTGAAGATGCCATTCGACTTCACGTCAACTACGGTCGAGTCGTCTATGAACATGACATTAACGGACAGCGTCTTTCGTTTGATTCACAGACTCACCAGGGTTCCGTTCCATGGGATGCAATTCCATATTCAGGGATGGTTGGCAACGGGTTCTCTTTCTGGCTCGGTCGCGACAATCGGATTCGTGAGCTGGTCGGCTATCAGGACTTTCTGCAGAAGTGTGTGGAGAACGTTCCGCTCGATCGACGTCAGACGCTGCTCGCCGAGCTTAGCCATCGCTTTGGAGATGACGGAGTCGCCAACTTCGTCGACGACTCAATCGGACTTCTTCCCTACGACACGACTGTGGACAAGGAAGCTGCCACACGCGTCATGGCGGGCGACGTCTGGACTCGCGAACGCCGACTCATGCAGCCGGTTCCTGTCTACCTGACGACAACCTATCGGCTCACTGAGATCAATGACGAAACCGCAGACATCGACATTACTGGCCGAGTCGCCTCGGGCGAAGCCGTGCAGGAATCCGGACCCGGCCGAGTACGTGTGTCCGGCGGACGAAGCATGGGCAATTGTATCGTCGATCGCGCCACCGGCCTGCCATTGGAAATGCGACTGACTCGCAACATGACGATCCATGTCACGACAGAAGACAATCAGGAAGTCGTCCAGGAAAAAGAGATCCTTACCACCATTCGAGCCTTTCCGGAAGTACGAGGCCCGGTCGTAGAAAACCCTGCTCGCAGGACCAACATTGCTCCAGCATCAGGAACGCTTGATTCCACTTCTGGGTCCGCCACACGAATCCCGACGAACAATGACTCTTCGGCTCCGGTCAGAGCTGTTTATCCATAGCCATCGTCCGTCCTGAAAGTGGGCCTGCAGCAAACTCACGAGGCACCAGAAGCCGGAGTGTGGCTGGTTCTACCCGAATCTCGGCGGGAAGATTCGGCCCAGGGTCACCATCGCACTGGCTGATGTCCTGACGATGATTACTGGTCTCAAGCCGAATAGCCGATGCTCGAAACGTGGAGTACTCGGAGGAACCGACCGGAAGCCGCAGCTTCAGTCGAATGGCATGCCACAGAATTCCCCAACGGCTGCCACTGTGGGTGACTCGAACGTCCAGCAGTCCGTCGGATGAATCTGCGTCTGGTGAAAACTCCAGTTGAAAGCCGTACCGCGGAATGTTCGTGACGATCACATGAAACCCGCGAAGAACATGCTGGCCATCGTTCGAGCTGACGGTGAACTCCCGCAATTCGCTTCGGAGAAATGCTCGCAGAGTCGGCCACAGGTAATTCAGTCGGCTGATGTTTCCGGAACGATTGGCGTGCAGTGCGGCAACGACATCAGCATCAACACCGGTACTCAACATCAGCAGAAATCGACGTGACTGTGCGACGGCCGAATCCAGCACACACACATGGTTCTCGTGAATGACGGACGCAAGCCGACGTCCATCACGCCCGAGACTGAGATATCTGGCCAGCAGGTTCTCCGTACCCAGCGGAAGAATGGCCACCGGAATGCCGGGATGTCGATTGATCAGGTCAGCGACGGTCCCATCACCTCCGGCAGCAACCAGGCATCGAACGATCCTGGATGCGCCGCGAGCCTTGAACCATTCATCCATGCTTCGCCGGTTGCGGAACATCCGAACTCGGTATCCAAGTCGTTTCAGTTCCTGTGACAGAACAATCAGCTCACGTCGACCTGATCCGCTTCCCGAAGTCGGATTTCGCTGGACGATCACCCACTGTTCGTCGCCGGTATGTCGGGAAGCGTCGGTCATAAGTCCGCACAGAAATCGACCGAGGCATCAACGGAGAGATCGCCCTGGCTCGAACAAGTCGCAAAGAACACACAGCGCGCCACAACCAGATTGGGGCGACCGTGATTGGAATTAGAACATCGACCACAGCGACTTTCCACCAGCGGCAATCGTCGAACACGATCGGACATCGGAACATTGCTTTCTCAAGAGTGCCTGTTCACCACCATTCCGCGTTTCGCTGGTAGCGTGTGTTTTGCGGCCAGCGTGGCCATAATGGGAAGTGTTGGCTTCGAAATGCCCCGCGAGAAACCACGTGAGTTCCCCGGTAACGACAACTGCTCCGGTCTTCAGCGCGCGAGAGATTACAAAAGTCTATCGCATGGGCGATGTGAGCGTGCATGCACTCCGCGGCGTCACGATGGATTTGTTCAAGGGCGAGTTCGTGGTGCTGCTGGGACCTTCCGGCAGCGGCAAGTCGACGCTTCTGAATATTCTTGGAGGACTGGATGTACCAACCAGCGGGACCGTCCATTTCCTCGACCAGAACCTCACCGCTTCAACCGACTGGGACCTGACGCAGTATCGACGCCAGCATGTGGGTTTCGTGTTTCAGTTTTACAACCTGATCCCAAGCCTGACGGCCCGTGAGAACGTGGCTCTGGTCACAGAGATTTCGCAGAATCCCATGGACCCCGCCGACGCACTGAGACTGGTCGGGCTTGGCAATCGAGTCGATCACTTTCCTTCGCAGATGTCCGGAGGTGAACAACAGCGAGTCGCTATTGCCCGAGCCATCGCAAAACGTCCCGATGTCCTTCTGTGCGACGAACCCACCGGAGCACTGGACGTCACGACCGGTGGAGTTGTGCTGGAAGTCATTGAGCGTGTGAACAGAGAACTGGGCACGACGACGGCCGTGATTACTCATAATGCCGTCATCGCCGATATGGCAAATCGCGTGATCAGTCTGTCCGACGGACGCATCGTTGAGACTCGACAGAACACCAGCCGACGTCCCGCTTCGGAGATTATCTGGTGATGCTTCGAGCGATCCATCGAAAGCTGTTTCGCAATCTCTGGTCGATGAAAGGCCAGACGATTGCCATCGCACTGGTCGTCGCCAGCGGCGTTGCCATGTCTGTCATGTCGCTCAGCACACTGCAGTCTCTCCAGGCGACTCGTGACACCTATTACGAACGGTTCCGGTTTGCGAATGTGTTCGCGAGCTTTCGAAGAGGTCCTTTGTCACTTCAGGAAAGAATCGAAACGATCCCTGGCGTTTCCAGCGTGGATCTTCGGATCGTTGAAACGGTGAACATCATTGTCGAAGGAATGGCAGAGCCCGCCGTCGGAAGACTGATTTCGATTCCGGACCATGGCCCTTCGGAACTGAATCAGCTGTACCTTCGAAGCGGGCGCATGCCGGAGGCCGGGCGACTGGAAGTGGCCGTCGGCGAATCTTTTGCGAATGTCCATGGCTTTCGTCCCGGATCCACCGTCGATGCCATTCTGAATGGTCGCCTTCGAACTCTGCGGATTGCCGGGATTGTGCTGTCACCGGAATACATTGTGGAAATGAACTCCGCGGACATGCTTCCCGACTTTCGCAGGTTCGGAGTCTTCTGGATGCCGCGGACGGAAATGGAAGCGGCCTTTGACATGAATGGAGCGTGTAACGACCTGTCCGTGACTCTGATGCGAGGTGCCGAAGAACGCGAAGTGATTCGACAGCTCGACAATCTGCTGGATGACTGGGGAGGTGTCGGCGGTTATGGACGGGACGATCATCTTTCACACCGTTTCATCAGCGATGAGATCAGCCAGCTGCGAGCCATGGGCCTGGTGACTCCGGTCATCTTTATGCTGGTCGCCGCTTTCCTGCTGAACATGGTAATGACGCGACTGATTGATCTTCAACGCGAACAGATTGCCGCGTTGAAGGCGTTCGGCTACCACAATCGCGAGGTCGCTGCTCATTATCTGAGCTTTGTGGCCATCATTGTGTTTGCAGGAATCATCGTCGGCACGCTGCTCGGAATTCGCATGGGGCTCGGCCTGACTCGAATGTACACACGGTTCTTCCACTTCCCGCTTTTCCAGTTCGATACCGACTGGATAACGTGCGCCATTACAACGGCAATTTGTGGTCTCGCGGCCGTGGCCGGTACGACAGGATCTCTGATTGCCGCCAGTCGGCTTCCGCCCGCCGAGGCGATGCGACCGAAGTCGCCAGGGGAATTTCGTCCGTCGCTGATAGAGAAACTGGGGCTGCAGCGCTGGCTTCCGCAATCCTGGCGAATGATCCTGCGGCAGATTCGTCGTCGACCGCTGAAGACGGCGTTTTCCGTGCTGGGCATCGCGATGGCCGCAGGTGTCGTGGTCCTTGGAAGCTACGCGTCAAACGCTCTCGACTTCATCGTGGACTTTCAGTTTCGCCAGGTGCAGCGTCAGGATCTCTGGATCAACTTCGATGAAACCATGACGGCTGACGCCATCTACGACGTTCAGCATCTTCCCGGCGTACTTTCCGTGGAGCCGTTTCGAGCCCTGCGGGTTCGAATCCACTCGGGCCCGCGCTCGCGACGAGTGTCTGTTCTTGGGATGTCAGAAGAACGAAAGATCTTTCGCATCGTGGCGCAGTCCGGGGCCGAGCCGGCTCTGGCGAATGATGGGCTGATGCTGTCGCAGAGACTTGCTGAGCTGCTGAAGGTTCAGACAGGTGATTCTGTGACGGTGGAAGTTCTGGAAGGAAGACGTCCCATCGTATCTGCTCGGGTCATTGGAACGGTGGACGACTTATCCGGCATGAACGCCTTTGCTTTGCAGCCATTCGTGAATCGTCTTGCGATGGAAGGACCTGTGTATTCCGGCGCGTGGGTTTCAGTGGACTCGCGGGAGTTGAATCACCTGTACACCGAACTGAAAGCGACGCCGGGGGTTGTGGGAGTCACCGCGAATGCCGCGTCGATTCAGAGTTTTATGGACACGATCGCCGAAAATCAACTTCGCATGCAGGGGTTTGTCATCGGCTTCGCGGTCGTGATCGCTGCCGGCGTTGTCTACAACACCGCGCTGATCAGTCTTTCAGAACGTGATCGAGAACTTGCCACGATGCGAGTCCTTGGCTTCACTCGCGCCGAAGTGTCCGCGGTGCTGCTGGGCGAACTGGCGATCCTGACGCTGCTTGCCATTCCACTGGGTTTGTTCCTGGGATACGGAATGGCGTGGGTGTCTTCGAAGGCGATTCACACGGATCAGTTTCGAATTCCACTCGTTATCTATCCGGCGACGTACGCCAAGGCGGCCATCGTTGTGCTGCTGGCTGCTACGGTATCCGGAGCGATCGTTCGACGTCGACTGGATCGGCTGGACCTGTTTGCAGTTCTGAAAGGGCAGGAATAATCCATGAAGCAGGTTTCCCAGCGAATCGTCATCGGCATCATCATCTCCGCCGTCATCACCATAGTCGTCATCGCCTTGCTGCCTCGCCCTGTCGCGGTCGATGTGGCTGAGATTCGACGAGGTCCGCTGGTTGTGACGATTGTGGATGATGGCAGAACGCGAATTCGGGAACGCTATGTCGTTTCCGCGCCGCTGAACGGTCGACTCGTTCGAATCCGCCTGAAGCCTGGAGATCCTGTTGTCGCTCAGGAAACACTGCTCACCAGTATCGAGCCGGTGAATCCAACTCTGCTGGATCCTCGCGAAGTCGCCATCGCAGAAGCTCGAACCAAATCCGCCGAGGCACGAATGGAACAGGCGAAGCCTCGTCTTGAATCCGCAAAGATCTCCCTGAATCATCAGGAGACCGAACTGGGCCGCATGCAACAGCTTGCTCAGAAAGGGGCCGCGACCGAACAGGACCTGGAAAAGGCGACCGTTCTGTACCAGCATGCTCGCAATGAGTTTCAGTCCAGTCAGTTTGAAGTGGCCATTGCCGAATTTGAACTGGAGGTTGCGAAAGCCGCGATGACTCACAGCAGCGACGCGACCTCATCGGGCGACTGGAGCTTCCCACTGAAGTCACCCATCTCCGGACAGGTCCTGCGAGTGTTCCAGGAGAGTTCCACGATTGTGAACGCCGGCGATCGCATTCTGGAAATCGGCGACCCGCTGGATCTGGAAGTCGAAGTCGATGTCCTCACACGCGATGCCGTTCGAATTCGACCTGGCAGCCGAGTGATGCTGGAGCAATGGGGAGGCAGTGCCCCGATCGAAGCACGAGTCCGGCTGATTGAGCCTTCGGCGACGACAAAGATCTCAGCACTGGGGATTGAAGAACAGCGAGTCAATGTCATCATCGACTTCACGCAGGATCGCGAGTCGCGACCGCCCCTGGGGGATGGATATCGGGTTGAAGCGGCGATCGTGGAATGGGAATCCAACGATGTTCTGGTCGTCCCTGCCGGCGCCCTGTTTCGAACCGGTAACGAGTGGGCCGTGTTTCTGGTCTCGGGAAATCGAGCCGAATTGAAGCGAGTGGAACTCGGTCATCGCAATGACGATTACGCCGAAGTCGTCAACGGGCTCCAGGAAGGCGATCGAGTCGTTCTGTATCCGGGAGACCGAGTCGATCATGGCATGCGAGTTACAGAACGCAATCTGGAGTCAGCGATTCCCTGACCACTACCGGTCGATGAACTGTTCCGCCCGCTGGAATCGTTCTGCGAGTCCTGAAAGAGCATTTGTGTGCCCCATTGTCACATGTGCGAAGTGCGGTGTGGCGGATGTGACGTTCGCGGGTGTCAGGTTTCATCTGACGTCTGGCAATGCGGCATCACGAGGTCGAAGCTGTCTTGAGTCAGTATTTTCTGGTGCCATTCGCGAAGTCAGTCGGTTCTGAAGAGTGTGAGACCATTGCCATCCACGACATTCCGCCGAACGAATCTGCTGAATCCTCTCGGACGGCGCATGCATTGCTCTGTTGCTTTTGGTCGCAATGGCAGGCCGCAGAGACGGCAGTCGGAAAGAACCCGACTTGCGGCAAGTCACTGATTCGTGGTTCGAGGTTCGTGGCCTGAGGCAGGCGAATTCGACACGGCCGTGACGCTGTTTTCAGGTTACCGCATTCTCGGAGCAAGATCATGGCGAAGTGCATTGGAGTCTGGATTGATCGACGACAGGCGATTGTTGTCAAACTCTCCGGCAGCGAAGAAGAGTGCATTCACGTGCAATCCAACGTCGAGAGTCAGGAGCGACGCGCGGCTGATCGGACGGATGGGCCTTATGAACCACTGCAGGTACCAGCCGACAGTAGTCGCGAACGAAAAGAGACTGCTGAGCTGAGTAAATTCTACGACGACGTTATCTCCCATTTCGGCCATGCGGAAGCCGTCTACATCATCGGCCCAGGAGAAACTCGCACTCATCTGAAAAGTCGCTTGTCTGAAATGCATGGCATGACAAGCAATGTGCAGGTGGAACCGGCCGATCACATGACTGAACCTCAGGTGGTTGCAAAGATCCGAAAGCATTTTCGCGGCTAATGCCGATTCATTGGACCTGTCGATTTATCGAACTCGTCGATTCATCGAACCAATCATCTGAGACTTCGCCAACGAGGATCGAATCACGGAGCGACCCGTTCTCAGACGGTCGCTCCGACCTCTTTGTCCCAGATTCGATAGCCCCGGACCATGGTTTGGGCGGCGAGCGTTTTGCCATGTCCTCTAGTCACATTCGAGGACCCACTGGACAGCGCGCTGGCTGAGTTCAGAGGCGTTGCGAATCCCCATCTTCTTCTTGATGTTTTCTCGATGCGTCTCGATCGTATGCACACTCAGAAAGAGACGATCGGCAATCACTCGAGTGGGGACGGCCTCGCCGATCAGGCGGAAGATCTCCAGTTCACGATCCGTCAGGCATTCGATGGTTCCAAGGGCAGGTTTTGGGGACTGCCCCACGGCGCGATCGAGCAGACGCTGAGTCAGTTCGGGGCTCAGATAGACTTTGCCGGACAAAACGCGGCGAATGGCCACCAGCACAGTTTCCGGTGACTCCTGCTTGTTGATGTATCCCATCGCTCCCGCCTGAAGAACTCGGTCCGCATACAGGCTGTCTTCGTACATGGAATGCACAAGGACTCTGGTTTCGTAGTCGGCGTCACTGCCCTTTTCAGTCTTGAGGCGTTTAAGCACGTCCAGACCCGTGCCTGATTTCAGGGACATGTCCAGGATGACAAGATCAGGTCTGAGTTTCGTGATCTGAGCCATCGCAGTATCCGCATCGGTCGCTTCGCCGCACACCTGAAGATCGTCCTGCCCGGAGAGCATGGATGTCAGGCCTTCGCGAATCAGCGGATGGTCATCAACAATCAGAATCCTGTACCGGGGTGATTTCTCTTTCATGGCTCGACACTTTCTGAATCCGGCAGCCGACAGGAAACCACGGTGCCACCCTTCTCCGCTCGATCCACAGAGAGAATGGCCCCTATCAGGCTCGCGCGATAGCCCATGATGTGAAGACCAAAGCCTCGACTGTCCGACGAGCGAAGGGAGTCGAAACCGCATCCGTTATCCACAATGGTCAGGACAGTACAGTCCCCCTGCCGCACAAGTTCAATCTGAATGTCCGTCGCTTTGCCGTGCCGAATGGCATTGTTCACGGACTCCTGAGCAATTCGATACAAGTGCATCGCCTGGTGATTTGCATGAATCAGGATCGGTGGATCACACAGGAACGTACATTTGACCTGATGGACGTCCGAGATTCCCGTCGCCAGTTCCGATAACGCCGCCATTAATCCTCGACCATTAATGTCGACCGGTGCCAGTCCGCGAATCACGGAACGAATCTTCTGCTGCAGGGTCTTGATGACGCCTGTGGCTTTGCGAATGACATCAAGCTCCCGGCTGAATGATTCTGCCTGATCCGCAGCGGAGATTTCCTGAGCCACAACTTTCTCAAGGAACGCCAGATGTCCCTGGATCAGATAGTTCAATCCGGTCAGTTCCTGTCCGGCGGAGTCGTGCAAGTCCTGTCCGATTCGTCGCTGTTCCTCCGAGACGGCATGCAGGATCTCATTCTGTAATCGTCGCCGTTCCGAAATGTCACGAATCAGCCCTGTGAACAGTCCCAGATGATCCACCGGGTTCACGGCCAGATCGCCGAAGAAAAGTGAACCATCCTTTCGGAGGCAGCGAATCTCTCTTCCCTTGCCAATGACCTGTGGTACGCCTGTCTTCAGAAATCTCTGCAGGTAACGATCCTGCTGTTCTCTCTCGGGCGACGGCATCAGCAGGCCAATGGGCTGCCCGATCAATTCGTCGGGCGTATAGCCAAACAGTCGCTGCGGGGCCTTGTTACTACGCACGACGATTCCGTGCTGGTCGATTGTGATAACAGCGTCCGCTGTCGCATCCAGAATCGCCTGCAGCTCTTCGGCGACTTTGAACTGATCGTCCGATCGAAAGCCGGGTCCTGCATTTTCGACGCTGAACGGAGCTGTTTCACCCGCAAGTCGTTCCATCAGCGCGAAGACGGCCTCATAACCTTGATGTTCTGAAACCGGCACGATCGTGATCAGCACGTCCAGAGTATGCCCTTCTCTGGTCAGTCGCTGAGTCTGAAGAGTCTTTGACTCATTGGGCCGACGAGGTCGCCGAAGTTCTTCACGCAGTTCGGATTGCCGTTCGGCTGGCGTCAGTTCCAGCAGGTTCCTGCTCATAGCCTCTGCTTCGCTGTAGCCGTACAGCAACGACGCTCCGGCATTCCAGCTGATGATCTGCCCCTTCGAATCCACGAGTACAATCGCATCTCCGGAATTCCGAACAAGATCACTCAGCATTCGTGTTTTCGAATCCAGCTTCGCCAGGGAAGAGATGTCTGTCAGCGTCACGACAACTCCCCGGTGTGATGCATGACCGGCCTGGAGCGGAAGGATGCGACGCAGATAGCGGCGCCCGGAAATACTCTCCTGTTCGGCCATGGCAACAGCCGGATCGTTGGTCGACTCCGGCTCAAAGGTGCTGACCTCTCGCTCGATGACTGCCGTTCCGGACAGAATTCGGCGACAGTCGGAAATCAGTGTCTCATCATGAAACGCCTGCGCAAGATCTCGAAAAGGGCGTCCGACATCGGTTTGTCGAAGTTTGAAGAGTCGCGCAGCGGGTTCCGAAAACTGCTGGATGCACAACTGATCATCCAGAAGCAGGACCGCCACATCGGCACTCACGAGCATGGTGCTCATGTCCGCATTGGTTCGATCAATTTCATCGATTTTCTCCTGCAGCTGACTGTTCACCGTGCAAAGCTCTTCATTCAGCGATTGCAGTTCTTCCCGCGAACTCTCGCGTTCCTCATTCGCTGACTGAAGTTCCTCGATCATCGACAGCGCTTCTTCGTTGGCAATGCGCAGTTCGCCGTTGGACTCTTCCAGCTCCTCAATGGTTCTCTGCAGGTCTTCCGAAGTCGCCTTGAGTTCATTCTGGAGCTGAGTAATCAGTGCGGAGTCTTTGGAATTCTGAGACGACGATTGAGAGTTTGATTCTGAGGCAACAGACTCCAGCTCTTCCATCGTGACCAGCAGCAATCCCTCTGCATCGCCTGATTCTTCAAGTGGAGTCACGGTGATACGGCATCGAACAGACAGGCTTTCTCTCTGCATCATCACGTCGTCATACGACGCAGGTTTTGCCAGTCGTACCGCGGCATGCACGGCCGTACGAATTCTTGCGGCAAGACCCGGTCGAGCCATCGCCAGCAGATCACGGGTTGGTTCGCCCGAGGGAATCTCAAGAAACCGCACGACAGGCCCATGGAGACTGAGGATCTCATATCGTCGTGTCATCAGCACTGCAGCGGGCGCAAACTGTTTTAACAGAAGACCGTTGAGCATCTCCGCAAAACCGCCGGCGACCTTCGCCACAACCGGAACTCGCGTCAGTGGACGTTCCTTCTGGATGCCGATGAGCATCGGAAGATCCATCAGGTCCGTTCTTCGAGGCCCGATACGACGGAACAGCTTCGACTTTCGCGAGACCGTCTTGAACTGGTCGACCGCCCGCCCAATCGTCTCGGAACTGCCAAGCATCAGATATCCATCCCGACGCAGGGCAAAATGGAACAGCGAGATGACTCGACGCTGAACTTCCGGTTCGAGGTAAATCAGAAGATTGCGACAGGAAACTAAATCCAGTCTGGAAAACGGAGCGTCGCTGATCAGATTATGAACGGCGAACACAATAGATTCCCGAAGTCGCTTGCTGACTCTGTAATGGTGGTCGTCGACCCGAACAAAAAACTGTCGGAGTCGTTCGGGGCTCAGGCAGGCCACTTCAGCTTCGGTGTACAACCCTTCTCGAGCGGCATCCAGAGAGGCGGTGTTGAGGTCCGTTGCGAAGATCTGAAAATCGGGCGTCAGCTTCTCCGCCGCAAAACGCTCAAACAACAACATCGCGATGGAATATGCTTCTTCGCCAGTTGCACAGCCCGCAACCCAGATGCGAAGAGTACCCGAATCGCTTCCTGGTGCTTCGCCAGGCAAAGCGGAAATCGAGAGCTGACGCTCGGGAATTTCAGCCGTCCGCTGCCGATCCACAAGGGATCTGATCACCAGGTTCTCAAGGTCAGTGAAGGCCTCGGGATCTCGGAAGAACGAAGTCACTCCGATCAGCAGATCACGGCAGAGCAGTTCAACTTCGCCTGAATCTTTGACCAAGAGCTGATGGTAGTCGGCCAGAGTCTCCAGGCTCCGGAGTCTCATACGGCGACTCACTCGCTGCACCAGCATGCTGCGACGATACGGCTGAAAGTCCTGACGCGTCTGCGTTCGAATCAACAGCAGAATTTCATTCAGCGTCCGGGCCTTCTCCTCGTCCTCGGCATCAGCAATTCGAAGTCGATTCAACCATGGCAGCCTGGAGAATGATGCAATGGCGTTCGCCATTTCTCCCGGCGGCAGGATGAAGTCAATCAATCCCGTGGCAATCGCGCTCTCAGGCATTTGAGCGAACTCAGCAGTGTCCGGCCGCTGCACGACGGTCAGTCCGCCCGCGAGCCGAATCTCTCGAAGGCCCAGCGTGCCGCTCGTCCCCGACCCTGAAAGAACGACACCAACAGCGAACTCCTGCTGGTCGGCAGCGAGTGAGCGAAGGAAAGTGTCGATTGCCGTTTCCATGCGACCAGAATCCGGCGGATCCGCCAGATGCAATGTGCCGTTGCTGATCAAGAGCGAGTGATTGGGCGGAATCATGTAGACAGAATTCGGCTCAACCGCCATTCCGTCGAGGACTTCCACAACCGGTCGATTGGCCTGTCGGGCAAGCAGCGGAGCCAGCAGGCTGACATGGGTCGGGTCGAGGTGCGGGATCAAAATGACGGCAAAATTCACGGTCTCCGGCATCGCCACCAGAAACTGCCGAAACGCCGAAAGTCCACCGGCAGAAGCCGCTACAGCAACAATCGGAAAGCGGGCCCGAACGGCTTCCTCGCTGACGCCGGAGGCTTCAAGAATCGGAACCGCGGGAGTGGTTTCTGGAGGACCGCCTTCGTTTCCAGCTGCTGGAGGCTTCGTACTTTTCTCTTTCGACATCAGAACCCCTAAGCAGATTTTTGAACGGAACTGAACAGGATACCACGATCGCCCCGCTGCCGGGAGGTGTGTTTGAGAAATGGTGGATTCCACCAGAAGGAAGAAGGCACTGGGGGAATCCTCCAGTCAGCTTTAGCAGTTTCCGCCAGACTCCAAATGGTCCCTGATGCGATTCACAAACCCTGCGAACAACGTTGAAGTTCAGCAACGACAACAAAGACCTCATTTGGCGTCACAGTCATCAATCGCACTTACTTCGACGGAGAGCTTCCTATGCTCAGATACTCACTCGCATTCCTCATTATTGCCCTGATTGCCGGCGTTCTTGGCTTTGGCCTCGTCGGAGGAATGGCTTACTCCGCAGCAAAGATCTGCTTCTTCATCTTTCTGATTCTTGCCGTTCTGTCCTTTGTCACCGGACGGCGGCCTTCAGGAGTTTGATCGAATCACGAAATGAACTCGCCACTCCGTAAGTGCCATCGCTTCCTTCTTCAGACGGCCGATGCCTGCTGAGACCACCATGGAATAAGCAATCGACACTTTTCCCGAGAACTCCCGAGGGATCACGCATGCCCTGCAGAATACTGATTGCCGAGGAACATGAGGAATGCCGCGAACTTTTTGCACAGTACCTCCGAAGGTGTGGGTATGAAGTTCTGACAGCCTGTGACCAGCACTCCTGCATCGAACTTCTCCGAATGACGCATTCAGTGGAAATACTGGTCATCAGTCGGGAACTTCCGGCGAATGCTGGAATACCGTTTCCAGCCGCATGGCTTCATGCACAGCGAAAATCAGCCCCGGCAATCATTGTCCTGACCGCCGACATGGAACCGACATGCCCATGGAGAGACTTTCGCTGGAACTCGATCGAATGGATCAGGCGACCGTTTCGCCTGACAGAGCTGCTGGCTTCCATCCAGGCGATCGAACGCACTCCCCGAAGCCAGTGGCACCTCCGTGAGCCAGCAACCTCAAGTACTCCAGCGAATACCAAAGCGTCTGCCCCGGACTCATGCGACTGCCCACCTAATCAACTCTGCTGCAGCATTAGAAAATAAATCTCATTACATAGAGATCAGGCATCTGCCAACTTAGTGATTGAAATCTTCACTTGCCTGTATACCGTTGCCAGCGGTCGTCATAAAACCACCCAAAGACGCTCATAATGTCCTCTGCCGGATCAGGATGATCCCCGGTCAGGTGACTGCAACGATGATCATGCTGTCGCCAGAGCAGTATTGTCTTTCGTTTAAATCGCACGAGCGAAAACCTTTCTTCGGCAGGCCGTATCATCACCGAAGCACGGAGCACGATTATTGAGATCTCCGTGCGGCCATGCCGGTGTTTTCCAGAAGTCTCACGGCTTCTGCTACCGGCTTGAACAACGCCATCAAGATCTGCAGTCAGACGCACAACATCGGCTTGTCATTCGAGCATGAAGCTCAAAGCAACCTGATAAAGCAGATTAAGTTCCTGCAACGACACAATGATGCCGCATCGAATGTCAGGATCTGGTTCACGGCGTTTCAAAACCAACATAGATAGCAGAACTCGTGAGTATTCCATGTGTTTCCAGAACCCTGACGAGTCCTGAATCCAGCTTAGAAATGATCTCTGCGGCATTGGCGACTTGCCAGCATGCTGCGGCGATCTCCGGGATTGGAACATGCGACTATCCCAGATCAGGAGCGGGACGTTGCTGAAATGAGTTCTGTGAGATGAATTGAGTCAGTCTGGTTCACGAAAAAGGAGTAGTCCGTTGAGAGCACTTTATGAGATGGCACTGAAGCAGGCACCCGGTTCACCGAGAGGAAAGATTCTGGGTGTAGTCCGGTATCGGTCGCAGCTAAAGGGACTGTGTGACTGTCTCGGGAGTATTGGGATTCGAGACGTCGAAATTATGGACGGCATTCCGGGCGTTCAGCGAATCGATGCCTGGATCCACCACAGCGATTTGCTGGAACTGAATACGAGCGATCGAGAGTTCCTGATTCGTTATCGAGACGCCCTTGAGGACGACGGCATTGTCTTTCAGGCTGGCGTGGCCGTTGGGTCCGAATTCGGAGCCATGCGGCTCGCCATCTCGCAGCATGCCGAGCATGTGCATTGCGTGGGAAACGCGCCGGGCACGGTCCTGCTGAAGGAATAGCCTGCGAGTCCATTCCACCGTCCCGGGTAACTCAAATGGCCTTGCGACAAGTCGAGAATCGCAACAGGGGCAGATTCACAGGAAGCATCAATTGGTCGTCATTTCTATTGCCGGAACAGGAGCAGAACATGCCAAAGGTGAGTATCGCAAATTCGGCAGAACGATTCGTTAGCTGTGAGTCGGGCAAGCCAGAGCACACAGTGTTCAAGCGAAGCTGGAACGCAGACGCATATCAAATGCAGCAGGGACATGACTCGGGCCAGGGTCAGCGGCGTGTTCTGGTTGTTGACAGTGATCGCAGCGCGGCAGACAACCTTGGTCTCCTGGTTTCCGAGTCCGGTGGCACCGTGATGGTAGCGTATGGGGCCCCACGGGCTGTCGAGATCGCGGAGAAATTTCAGCCCGATCTGGTTCTCGTCGATCTTTCGGTCGCGGCCTCACCCCGTTCTCGACTCGCGGATCAGTTAAGGGCACGAGAAAGAGGCCGCGCAATGAAGATCGTTGCGCTGGCGGGCCATGGATTATCCCGGCCATTTGATGTGATGAACGCCGAATTTGACCTGATTCTTCCTCGTTCGATGAGTCAAGCGAGGATCGTTGAACTGCTGAGTTCCCTGCCGGACTCAAACCGGGATGACTCTGATGCGTCACAGGCGGACGAGTACGGTCGCGACGAAGTCAGTTCACTCAGCAATTGCGAGTCTGCCTTCTGCGACGAGGTCCTGAAGTTTCAACAGGACATCTTCAAGACCAGAAGCAAGGGCGTGCGAACAAAGCTCGTCAATGACATTCTGATCGTGAGGATGCCGGAGAGGACCTTCGATGATGCTGACATCGCAGGCTGCTCCTCGACCGGTCAGACGGAACTTCCGCCCCAGCCGCGAAGGCTGCGTCGCGACGTCACGTACCCAGTCCTGGAAATGCTGGTCCAAACGATTTTTGGCGTTCGAGTGCGGTTCATGGACCACGACGTCTGTGAATCAACGGGTGATGAGATCATCGTCATCGCCCTCTCGGAATCGCCTGCAGGACACCCCGGTACTCGCACTTCGCGACAACCGCGGTTCCACAAGGAACGTCGCGCCGCAACGGACGGCTTTGAGTGCGATGAGCAGTCGGGAGCAGGCTTCGCGACTGATTTGTCGGTCGCGGAAGCAGACACGCGGTGGACCTGGGACGCTGAAAGCTGACTCAGGGATGAAACGTCGTAACGAATACGGCAGACCCGAATTCTGGCATCCTCGCGGGCGTCCGGGAAACCGAACGACAGTCCGATGCGGAAGCCAGATTCGGGGCTGCTGGAGCAAGATCAAACCACCGGCCCAACGAAACTGACCGTCTCACACGGATCAGACAGAAAGCGGATGAATGTCACCACCGGATCAAAGGAGCTTCCTTGACCGCCTGATGATCTGGGAACGCCGATCATGCAGCAGTAATCCTTTGGAGGCCATTGGTAAAGAGCCTCCCCTTCGTGAGGAACTGCTGAACTCAGAACAGCTGGAACGACATGCCAGACAGTTGGCGGCCGCTCACCGAATCACAAAAAGTCGCGGTCCGGATGTTCTGCTGTCCCGGCTGGCGGACAATGAAGCGGTTCTGATGCGAACGTATGACCTGATCGCGTCAGCCGCGGCGGAGAATCGTCGTATTGCTCCGGCGGCAGAATGGCTGCTGGACAATTTCTACCTGATTGAAGAACAGATCCGTTCGACTCGTCGCCTGCTGCCTCGATCATACAGCAGAGAACTCCCCAGACTGCACAAAGTCAACGGGCAAACTCCGCCCCGCATTTATCGCATCGCGCTCGAGCTGATTTCTCACACGGACGGGCGCTTCGATCGAGCGTTGCTGTCATCGTTTCTGGCAGCCTATCAGTCGATCGTGCCTCTCACGCTTGGAGAACTCTGGGCCCTGCCGCTGATGCTGCGACTGGCTCTGGTGGAGAATCTTCGTCGTGTTTCGGTCAGGATTGCTCGCGGCCGCTGTGATCGTGACGATGCGGCTCACTGGGCGGAAAAGATGATCAGCGTCGTGGAGCGGAATCCGACCGATCTGGTCATCGTTTTGGCCGACATGGCTCGCGAGAACCCTCCGTTGTCCGGCGCTTTCCTTGCAGAACTGACTCGACATCTTCTTGGACAGAACCCGCATTTCTCCTTTGCGAACAGCTGGCTTGAGCATCGCCTGGCAGAACATGGACAGACCTCGGAGCAGCTGATTCTTGCAGAAGGCCAGGCCGAAGCTGCGGATCATGTGTCTGTGGGTAACAGCATCACAAGTCTGCGATTTGTTGCGATCAATGACTGGCGCTCATTTGTTGCCGAACAAAGCATCGTCGAGCGAACGCTGAGCCGCGATCCGGCGGGAATCTATGAGTCCATGGATTTTGCGACACGCGATCGGTACCGCCACGCCGTTGAAGCGATCTCTCGCCGAGCCCGATGCTCAGAATACGACGTGGCCTACAGAGCCGTTCAGCTTGCTCAGACAGAAATGTCGAAGAACACGGTCCTTTGCCGGCAACACGTTGGGTATTTTCTTGTGGATGACGGTCGTCCGGTGCTCGAGCATTTCGTCGAGATGAGACTGCCCATCGGGACGGCGATCGACAAAATTCGGCGCATGTTCCCGCTGTCTCTGTACCTGGGAACCGCGCTGATTCTGACTCTTGCAGGACTCTGGATCCTGTGGCATCTGACGGAGCAGCCCTCGCTGTCTCGATGGCTGATGGCCGCTCTGGCGATTCCAATGATTCTCGTGTCGTCGCAACTGGCGTTCGGACTTGGGCACTGGCTGATGACCACCTTGATTCCTCCTCAGCCATTACCAAAACTGGACTTTCGCAACGGCATTCCTCCAGAGTTTCGAACGGTCGTCGCGATTCCTGCCATGCTCTCCAGCGCAGCTGCGATCGAACGACTTCTGGAAGCTCTTGAACTTCGATATCTGTCCAATCGTGAAGATCATCTCCATTTCGCTCTGCTCACCGATTTTGAAGATGCTGCAGAAATGTCGACGCCGGAAGATGCGGCTCTTCTGAAAGTCGCGGTCGACGGCATTCACGATCTGGCGGACCGTTATGGAGAAGTTCGAGCCAACATCTTCCTGCTCTTCCATCGTTCCCGTCGCTGGAATCCTGTCGACAAACTGTGGATGGGGTACGAACGCAAACGCGGGAAGCTGGCGGATCTGAATGCCACACTGCTTGGAGCTCGCGATCGATTCAGCACCGTTGTCGGCGACTTGTCAGCTCTTTCCGATGTCCGATACGTCATCACTCTGGATTCCGACACGCAACTGCCGCGAGATGCCGCGCGGGAGATGGTGGGAGCCATGGCGCATCCATTGAACCAGCCGGTTCTGGATGAAGCGGGACGAAGAGTCATTCGAGGCTATGGGATACTCCAGCCCCGCGTCGGCATCAGTCTGCCGAGTGTCTACAGCTCACTGTTTGCTCGACTGCTGGGAGGCGAGCCGGGAATCGATCCCTACACGCAAGTCGTCTCCGATGTTTACCAGGATCAGTTTGCGGAAGGATCCTTCATCGGCAAAGGCATTTATGATGTGCGGATCTTTGAACAGCTGTGCTCAAGATTTCCAGAGAATCGAATTCTGAGCCATGACCTGCTGGAAGGATGCTATTGCCGGTCAGGATTGCTGTCAGATGTTGTGCTGTATGAAGGACATCCATCGAGCTACGCGGCGGACAGTGCCAGACGCCACCGATGGATTCGAGGTGACTGGCAGATCGCGTCCTGGACTCTGCCACTCGTTCCGGCAGGTTCAGAAGACTCCGATGCAAACGGCGGACAAGTCAGGAATCCGCTGTCATGTCTTTCGAGATGGAAGATCTTTGACAATCTTCGACGCAGTCTTGTACCAGCCGCAACGGCGATCGTGTTTCTGGCGGTCTGGATCTTATCTTCAATAACAACTGCGACGATGGTGACCGCCGTCATTTTGGGAGCAATGATCCTTCCGCCGCTCCTGACATTTCTTGTCAGTCTTGCACTGAAACCAAGCGATATCACGCTTAGAACTCACCTGGCGAACTCTCTGACAGCCGGCATCAGGCCAGCGGCAAAATGCCTGTTGTCGATTGTCTTTCTTCCGTATGAAGCGGCTCTCAGCCTCGATGCCGTGTTGAGAACGCTGATTCGTCTTCACTGGACTCGAACAAGTCTGCTGGAATGGAAGACGTCCAGTCAGTCAGAACTGACCGCACGATCGGGACTTACGGACTTTTATCGAGTCATGATCGTGGGACCAGTGGTCTCACTGGGAGCATTGCTGCTTCTTGGATTTCAGGGATCGCGAACGCTGCTCGTCGCAGGCCCAATCCTGCTGCTTTGGTTTTTGTCGCCCGTCCTGGCCTGGTGGCTCAGCCGTCCTGTCGTGACACGCCCCGTCCACCTGACTCGACGACAGCGGCTCTTCCTTCGTCGTCTGGCGCGGCGAACATGGCGTTACTTTGAAATGTGGGTGACAGCCGCCAGTCACTGGTTGCCACCGGATAATGTCCAGCTGAATCAGCGGACCGTTGTCGCACCGCGAACAAGTCCGACCAACATCGGAATGGCACTGGTCGCGGATTTGTCGGCCTGTGACTTTGGTTACATCTCTGCCGGGACTCTGATTGACCGCACTGCACGTACGTTTGCCACGCTCGGAAAGATGGAGCGATATCGCGGGCATCTTTACAACTGGTATGACACAGAAACGCTGGAGCCACTGCATCCCCAGTACGTCTCAACTGTGGACAGCGGAAATCTGGCCGGACAGCTGCTTGTTCTTCGCGGCGGTTTTCAGCTTCTGAAAGACTCGCCTGCCGTCAATCGAATTCTCTGTCAGGGCCTGGCCGACACACTGGGTGTCATCCTTGAAGACTCGCGGCTGTTATCAGAAGAAACGACAGAACCGTCTGTTCCCATCAGCGGCGAGATCCTGCGAACCATCGAGCGTCAGATTGAAGAGCTGGAAGCGTGTCCCGCCAGCGGCCAGGCATTTCATTCTCTGCTGCTTCGCCTGATCGTTGAATCGACACAGATGCTGGAAGATCCCTCGGTGGAAACTCAGCCGGAACTGCAATGGTGGCTTCGCGCCTTTGCCCGATCCTGCGCCGATCATCTTGGGGAACTTCACAGACTGGCCGCGTGGACCAAGCTCTCGACACCGACGGTCTCCTTCTGGAACTCAACTGATCCCCTGCAGCAGCAACGGCTCGACGCGCTGAAGCAACGATGTATGGCCTTGGACCAGATTCCATCGCTTGCAGAAGTTGCGGAACTCCCCGCGTCGCTGTTCCCGCTGATTGATGCGATCGTGACTTGCGCCCGCATGTCTGGAACAGACCGCCGTGATTCTACCGGCGGCCCACACGCTGCGGCCGACGCGCCTGCCGAACACGGCATGGAACTGAATGACTGGCTTCATGAATTCAAACTGGCAGTCGCCTCGTCGTCCGAAGCCGCTGCAACACGCATCCGAAGCATGGAACTGCTGGCCGAGCGATGTTCGGACTTTGCGGAGATGGACTTTACGTTTCTGCACAATCACTCCAGAGATCTCTTCGCGATCGGATTCAATGTCAGCGACAACCGAATCGACACAGGATGTTACGACCTGCTGGCTTCCGAAGCTCGCTTTGCCAGCTATGTCCTGGTTGCTCAGGGACACTTCGGACAGGAACACTGGTTCGCGCTCGGGCGACTTCTGACCAGAACAAGCGGCGCTCCGGCTCTTTTGAGCTGGAGTGGTTCGATGTTTGAATATCTGATGCCGATGCTGGTCATGCCGTCGTACGAAGGCACGCTGCTGGACCAAACCTGTCGTGCCGTTGTGAACCGACAGATTCGGCACGGACGCCAGCTGGGTGTTCCATGGGGCGTGTCCGAATCCGGATACAACATGCTCGACCGAAGCCTGAACTACCAGTATCGAGCATTCGGCGTGCCTGGTCTGGGACTGAAACGAGGACTGGCCGACGATCTGGTCATCGCTCCCTATGCATCGGCGATGGCGTTAATGGTGGCACCGGAAGCGGCCTGTCGAAATCTGGAACGGCTCGCCCAGGAAGGACGCGATGGGCCCTATGGCTTTTTTGAAGCCGTGGATTACACACCCGCGCGACTTCCACCGGGGCAAACCAGCGTTACCGTTCGACAGGTGATGGCACACCATGCCGGAATGACACTGCTGTCGATCGCATGGCTGATCCTGAATCGCCCCATGCAGAAGCGGTTTCTGGCTGATCCGGCACTTCGAGCCGCCGATCTGCTGCTTCATGAACGTGTGCCACGAACTTCCGTCGCCGTGTATCCTCATGCGATTGAAGCCCGAGTCACCCGAACGACGTCGGCCGAGGAAGCCGGAACGATGCGAGTCTTCTCCGACCCTTCAGGCCCAGTCCCGGAAGTTCATCTGCTCTCGAACGGAAACTACCACGTCGTGGTCACGAGTGCGGGAGGCGGCTACAGTCGATGGCGAGATCTTGCGGTCACTCGATGGCGAGAAGACCCGACTCGCGACTGCTGGGGATCATTCTGTTTTCTTCGCGACGTCGACAGCAATGTCGTCTGGAGCACTGCGTTTCATCCCACCGGACATGCGGCGCGGCGTTATGAGGCGATCTTCACTCAGGCACGGGCGGAGTTCCGAAGGCTGGATGAGGAGATCGAATCGCACACCGAGATCAGCGTTTCCTCCGAAGATGATGTCGAGCTTCGGCGAGTGACGCTCACGAATCGATCCGATCGACATCGGACAATTGAAGTGACCAGTTATCTGGAAGTCGTCCTCGCGCCACAGGCTCAGGATGAATCTCACCCGGCCTTCAGCAACCTGTTCGTGCAGTCGGAGATCCTGCCGCGACAGAAAGCTGTCATCTGCACTCGACGGTCTCGGTCTGCGGAAGAAAAGCCGCCCTGGATGATTCACCTGATGTCGATCTCGGGCACAACGCAGGGGGAGGCGTCATTCGAGACCGATCGAATGAAGTTCATTGGTCGCGGTCGAAACCTCTCGTCTCCGGAAGCCATGCAGCACCCTTCGCCGCTCAGCAATACGGCCGGCGCAACGCTGGATCCGATCATCAGCATTCGGCATCGCGTGGAACTCCGGCCCAGCGAATCCGTCTCACTGGACCTTGTGACAAGTGTCGCCGATCAGCAAAGCAGCCTGCTTGCGATCGCGGAAAAATACAGTGATCCTGGACTTGCGGATCGAGTCTTTGAGCTGGCCTGGACTCGTGCGCCCATCATGCTTCAGCAGCTGAACGCAACCGAAACTGATGCGCAGAACTGGGGCCGTCTGGCAGGTTCCATGATCTTCGCGTCTTCACTTCGCCGAGCGCGTTCGAGCGTACTGCTGCAGAATCGACGAGGCCAATCGGGGCTCTGGGGACACGGAATCTCCGGTGATCTGCCGATCCTGCTGGTTCGAATTCGGGATGCAGAACGAATTCAGCTCGTGCGCGAGGCATTTCAGGCTCATACCTACTGGCGCATGAAAGGGCTGCTGGTTGATCTTGTGGTCTGGAATGAAGATGACTCCGTCTATCGCCAGGCGTTGCAGGACGAGATTACGGATGCGATTGCCTCAAGCCCCGCTTCGGCAATGCTGGATCGGCCCGGCGGTGTCTTCGTTCGCAGGGGCGAGCAGATGTCCGAAGAAGACCGTGCACTGCTTCTTGCGGTGGCTCGCGTGATCCTGACCGATGATGCCGGCACAATGGCAGAACAGATCGACCGTCGGTCCAGGCTGGATTCACCGGTCCCGCTTCTGCGACCAACACGTCGCCCAGCGGAGAAAACAGCGTTCGCGGAATCCGCGACGTCGATCACACCTGGCGAATTGAAACTGTTCAATGGCCTCGGAGGATTTCGTGCCGATGGGCAGGAATATGTGATGATCCTTCCGCCTTCGTCCACAACGCCCGCGCCGTGGTGCAATGTGATTGCCAGCCCGCATATCGGAACTGTGATCTCAGAACGCGGAGCGGCGTACACCTGGGCGGAAAACAGCCATGAGTTTCGACTGACGCCGTGGTCCAACGATCCGGTTTCCGACACGTCGGGAGAAGCCATCTACATACGTGACGAAGAGACGGGAGAATTCTGGTCGCCAACGCCACAGCCTGTTGTTCCGCGCGGGACCTTCGTTGTTCGTCATGGATTCGGATACTCGGTGTTTGAACTCACCGAGCAGGGGATTACGACTGAGCTGACCGTGTCCGTCTCGATCGACTCGCCGGTCAAGTTCTCAAGCCTCACGATTCGAAACAGGTCTGGACGACGGCGACAGTTATCCGTGACGGCATGGTGGGAACTTGTGCTCGGAGAGCTTCGCAGTCGTTCCATGATGCACGTTTCTTCGGAAGTCGATTCGGTCACAGGTGCCATCTTTATCCGGAATTACTACAGCCCGGAGTTCTCAGGGAAAGTGGTGTTCGCCGACTGCAGCGAATCCTCTCGAACACTGACCGGAGACCGCACGGAGTTTCTCGGACGGAATGGCTCGACGGCCAAACCTGCCGCGATGCGACGTCAACGACTTTCCGGCCGCACGGGCGCGGGGCTTGATCCGTGTGCGGCTCTGCAGACAACGGTTGTGCTTGATGATCTGCAGGAGAAAACGATTCTCTTTACGTTCGGCGTCGGCCCAGGGGAAAAGGAAACGCGCCAGCTCGTGCTTCAGTCCCGCGGACTTCAGAACGCTTCGGCCGCGGCCGAACGAGTTGCACGCTACTGGGACAAGACGCTTGGGGCTGTTCAGGTGGAAACGCCTGATGACACTCTGAATTTCCTTGTGAATGGATGGCTGCTGTACCAGACCGTGTCATGTCGTATGTGGGCCAGAACGGGCTTCTATCAGTCCGGCGGCGCCTATGGGTTTCGCGATCAGCTTCAGGACGCGATGGCTTTGGTCCATTCCGATCCGCAGCAGCTGCGGGATCAGATTCTGCGAGCCTGCTCGAGGCAATTCCGCGAAGGCGACGTTCAGCACTGGTGGCATCCACCGGGTGGCCGCGGAGTCAGAACGCACTTCTCGGATGACTACCTGTGGCTTCCACTGGCGCTCTGCCGCTACGTCACAACATCCGGCGACACAGGAGTTCTGCAGGAGCGTGTCCCGTTCCTTAGTTCCCGTCCGCTGCATGCGAGCGAAGAGGCGAACTATGATCTTCCCGTCGTGTCAGATGATGTTGGTACCGTCTATGAACATGCGATGCGATCGATCGAGAACGGCCTTCGATTTGGAAGCCACGGGCTTCCACTGATGGGGTGCGGTGACTGGAACGATGGCATGAATCTGGTGGGACGCGGCGGCCAGGGAGAAAGTGTCTGGCTCGCGTTCTTCCTTTACGACGTGTTGAACCAGTGTTCCGCGCTCGCAGCAGGAATCGGCGATGCATCGACCGCCGATCGGCTGCAGATCGAAGCCGGACGTCTTCGAGGTCATATTGAACAGAATGCCTGGGATGGTGACTGGTACCGTCGAGCCTATTTTGATGACGGCACACCTCTGGGATCCAAAGAAAACGCTGAATGCCAGATCGACTCGATCTCACAAAGCTGGGCAGTGCTGTCTGGTGCGGGAACCAGTGACCGAACGACTCGAGCCATGGCGAGTGTTCAGGAACGACTGGTTCGCAGCGACGCACGGCTGATTCAGCTTTTGACTCCTCCGTTCGACAGGACCAGCCTGAATCCCGGCTACATCAAAGGCTACGTGCCCGGCGTGCGGGAAAACGGCGGCCAGTATACTCACAGTGCCATCTGGACCGTCATGGCCTTTGCCGCCATGGGTGATACAGAACAGGCCTGGAGACTGTTTGAGATGATCAATCCTGTGCGACATGGACTGACATCGAAACTGGTGGATGTCTACCGCGTTGAGCCATACGTCGTCGCAGCGGATGTCTATGGCGTGGCTCCTCATGTCGGACGTGGAGGATGGACGTGGTACACCGGTTCGTCCGGCTGGATGTATCGACTCATTACGGAATCGCTGCTTGGTCTGAGGCGGGAAGGAAACTCACTTCACTTTGCGCCGTTGTTCCCTGGAGAATGGCGGGAGTTTCAAATCGTCTACCGGTTCTTTCAAACAAGCTATCAGATCCGGTTCCAGTCAGACGGAAAAGGAAGCCGCGTGCAAACGGTGGAACTGGATGGAATCCCTCAGCCGAACTCTTTGATCCTCCTGGTCAATGACCAACGCAAGCACCAGGTCGTGGTCGCATGTTCCACAGCCACTCGGGAACTCCCCGCGACCGCTTTGAACCAAAACATCACGCCGACTCCGGAATTGCCGCAGACAGTGATCAGCAAACAGCCCCCGGAGTTCGTACCAAAGCGTCAATAACCGCAGCTTCAACATCGGGTGATAGTCCGGTTTCGTAAGAGCATTCTCAAGGAGACGCCCCGAAAACATGGCCACGCCAATGTAATCTGGTTTGCACCATCAGGGCTCCTCAGGGATGGTTGAGAAGTTCGCGCGAAGCCGGACTGGTCAGGTCATCCTCAAAAATCAATCGCCGAAGTGCCACTGGACTGGATCTTTGCTGCTTCCTAGATTCCCGGACCATCTGAGACTCAGAGCGTATCACTGAAGCTCACCTGAACACCTCGCCTGGACTCAATGTTGTAATGCCGAAGCAACTGTCGACACGCTTTGGGCTCAGCCATGCACCCTTTCGCATTGCTGGTCGTTACGCTCTGTTTGGATTTCTTTGGATCTGGCTGAGCGACTGGGTGTTTAATCTCATTGGATTCACCGCGGGCCAGGTGTTTCTTGCGGGTGCCGTGAAAGGAACTCTATTTGTCACCCTGACCGCTGGATTGCTGTATTGGCTCGTCAGAAAAGAACTCGCTGCGGCTCAGAGGTCGGACATCTTGCTGCGGGCCGTTGTCGACGGCACGTCGGATTCGGTCTTCGTGAAAGACAAAGATGGCCGATACCTGCTCTGCAATGAAGCGGCTGCAAACTTCCTGGGACGCACGGTTGCTGAAGTTCTTGGGCGTGACGATCGCGAACTGATGGATGGGAACAGTGCTTCAAAGCTCATTGAGAATGATCGAGTCGTCATGGCGGGCAGAAAGTCCGTGACGCTGGAGGAGACGATCTCTTCCGGGGGATTGACTCTGACATACCATGTCACGAAGGCTCCGTTTTTCGACTCTGTCGGTGAGATTGCGGGTCTCATCGGTGTAGCCCGCGACATCACGGAACGTAAAGCCTCCGACGATGCTCTTCGAGACAGTGAAGAACGCTGGCGTGAACTGGCCAACGCAATTCCTCAAATTGTCTGGATGGCTAATGCTGACGGTCGTGTCACACACCTGAATGCGAAGGGACTCGAATACCTTGGGCTGAGTGGCCACTTGTTGGAAAAATGGCGTTGGATCGATGTCATCCATCCCGATGATCAGGCCTATGCTGCTTCTACATGGGCGCAGGTTGTGGCAGAGGGTCAGCCGCGGGTCTTTGAGATGCGAATCAGGAATGCCGATGGCCATGATCGTTGGCATATCGGTCGACAGTGTCCCATCCGTGACTCCGCCGGACAAATCGTCTCCTGGGTGGGAACAAACACCGATATCCACGACCTGAAACAGGCAGAGAATACTCTGCGAGAAACCGAAGCTCGCCTGCGTGAGGCACAGCGAATCGCCAGGCTTGGCAGCTGGAACTGGCAACCTGCGACCAACCAGGTCTGGTGGTCAGCCGCTGAGTTTGAGCTTTTCGGACTGGAACGAGACAGCATCGTTCCAAGCTTCGAGGCGTTTCTCGCGATCCTTCATCCGGAGGATCGAGCATTGGCGATCAAGCGTGTCGAAGAAATGCTGGCAGGTGCTGAGGAGTTTGCGAACGATCTTCGTATCATCCGCCCGGACGGACAGATACTTTGGATTCACAGTCGCGCCCGCGCATCACGCGATGCCGAAGGACGAATCCTCATTGTTGCTGGTACTGACCAGGATGTGACCGAAAAGGTCCGGACCGAGCGGCAACTGCGTTCAGAAAGGGATCGATTCGAGAAGCTGATGGAAGCGGTTCCGGCGGCACTGTGCTCGTTCCACCTTTCCAACGACGGGCAAGTGACCATGCCCTATGCAAGCCATCGGATAGAGCCAATCTATGGGCTCACCCCGGACCAGCTCGCTCGGGACGCGTCTCCTTTGTTTTCCATGTTTCATCCGGATGATGCCCCGCGAATCCATGAGAGCATTGCTGAATCAGCAAGGACCATGAGCCTGTGGCGCGAAGAGTTCCGTGTTCACAGCCCGGTACTCGGCGACATCTGGATCGAAGGCTGTTCGTCGCCCATTCGCCTTTCGGACGGCTCTGTGCTCTGGCATGGCTATATCAATGATGTGACAGAGCGACGAAAGATCAACGATGCACTGCGTGACAGTGAGCGACGACTCCGACTTGCCCTGGAGTCTGCCGGTTCTGTTGCGTTTACCTGGGACATCACGTCGGACAAGGTGACGCGATACGGCAGCGTTCACCCGGATCAGCCCATCGTCTCAGAGCATATGGGGTCCATGAATGATGTTCGTGCCAAGATCCACAGAGAAGATCTGGGGAGTTTTGACCGCCAGCTCTCTCACTGCCTGACCGCCGGCGCCGACTACCAGAATGCGTATCGCGTCATTCGAGATGACGGAGAAGTAACCAGCATTGAAGAATATGGCTATTTCGATCGGTCAGCAGATGGACGTCCGTTACATCTGACAGGAATCCTTGTCGATGTCACCGGGCGAGAGGCCGCGACGGAAGCGTTGCGAGCCAGTAAGGCCCGCTACCGCCAGCTCGTGGATATTCTTCCGACGGCGATCTTTGTGCACGACAACAACGTGATTCTGTATGGCAATCCTGCCTTTCTGCGAATGATCGGAGCAGAGACACCAGAAGAGCTTGCAGGACATGGCCTGTTCGATCTTGCTCATCCTTCCGACCATGAGGCGATGAAACATCGACACGATCTGCTGGCCAGGGGAAACGCATCTGTACCGGGCTTCGAAATGCGACTGATGCGCCTCGACGGACGACCGGTCCCCGTCTATTCCGTCGCAGCAAGAATCTCCGGGTACGGACCAGACGCAACGCTGGTTGCAGTCACTGACCTGACCGAACGAGAACGTGCGAACCAGCTTTTGAGTTCCGTGCTGAACAGTGTCGGCGATGCCATTCTGACGATCGATGAACACGGCATTATCGGCTCGGCTAACCCATCGGCCGGTCGCCAGTTTGGATATTCTGTCAATGAGCTTATCGGGCAGAACGTCAGTATCCTGATGCCTGACGACCATGCTCGCGCTCATAACGGATACCTGACAAACTACCTTCGCACCGGAATCGCCAAAGCGATTGGCATCGGCCGGGAAGTCGAATGCCGACGGCGCGACAATACCCGCTTCACCGCGGAACTGAGCATCACTGAGTTTCTCCTGGAGGGTGAGCGACGCTTTACAGGCGTCCTTCGAGACATTACCGAACGACAGCGACTGCAGGCTCAGTTCATTCAGGCTCAGAAGATGGAAGCTGTTGGTCGCCTGGCCGGTGGTGTCGCTCACGACTTCAATAACCTGCTGACGATCATTTCCGGTTACTGCGACTTTCTGATGATGTCTGACATGCCCTCCGGCGACGGTCAGCGCGAAGCCATCGCCGCAATCCGCGATGCCGGTGAACGAGCCGCGCGGCTTACTCAGCAGCTTTTGGCCTTCAGCCGAAAGGCCGTCATCGAACCAAAACTGCTCGACTTGAACGAACTCGTTTCTGATTCCGCAAAGCTCCTCCGGCGGCTGATCGGCGAGGATATTATGCTGGCGGTTGTGACAGCGCCAAGACCCATCCGAATCAAAGCGGACCCAGGCCAGCTTGAACAGGTTATTATGAACCTTGTCGTGAATGCTCGCGACGCGATGCCAACCGGGGGTCGCCTGACCATTGAAACATCTATTGTCGTTCCGGCGGGTGCGACGCGAACAGAGTTCGCTCAGTTGTCGGTCAGCGACACCGGTACCGGGATGTCAAATGAGGTGAAGGCAAAGATCTTTGAGCCGTTCTTTACAACCAAAGGTATGGGTAAGGGAACGGGGCTCGGCCTTGCCGTCGTTCACGGTGTCGTCACACAGAGTGGCGGACAGATTCAGATTGAGAGCACCGAGGGCGTCGGGACAACCTTCCAGATCCTGCTGCCGCTGATTGATGATGCAGCCAGCAGCACAACAGCGGAATCAATCCGCTTTGCGAATCGCGGAACCGAGACGATTCTGCTGGTGGAAGACGATGCTGCCGTTCGCCGCATTACGCGTCTGTCCCTGGAAACTCAGGGCTACAAGGTCCTGGAAGCGGACGGAGGAAGTGCTGCAATTCAACTGGCGGAGAAATATCCCGAACAGATTGACCTGCTTGTCAGCGACGTCGTCATGCCGGAAATGGGCGGACGGCAACTTCTGAACGCCGTACGAAAACATCGCCAGGGGCTGAGAGTCCTGTTCATCAGCGGCTACACAGAAGATGCGGTACTCCTGCATGGAGTTGTGGAAGCCACGGATTCCTTCATGTCCAAACCGTTTACGCCGCTGAGCCTGGCCCGAAAAGTTCGTGAAGTGATCGACGCCCCTGGCAAATCGAGCTGATCGCTGGGCGCGGTGCCTCAGGCATTGCACGACAGGCAACCGATCAATTGAAAGCAGCGGCCGGGCGGGAACTCTCCGCTTCTTGCGGCACCGGACGGCTTGTGCCGTACCGCTGACTGGACACGGTGAAACGAAAGTCCGTCAGGCCGGAGTCGTCACCTGGAAGAACGTCTCGAAGATGGCCTGCCCAATCTGATTCAGCTGCGTCTGGAATCCGTCCACGTACTGGTGGAGACCATTGGCGATAATCTCGCTGGCGTTTGAACTGGCAAGCTGTCCGCCGAGGTATCGGACCTCTCGGAGAGGAGCGTAGGCTTCCGGATTCTCAGTCCCGCAAATCTCCTGAAGACACTGCTCCGAGGCACCCACGCAGAACCTGAGCGAGCGAGGGAAATAGTCATTCAGAATCAGAAAATCCACGACATTGACCGGTTGAATTCTTCCAAACGTGCGCCGATACATCTGAAGTGCGCTCGTGGATTCCAGCAGCGCGCCCCACTGCACGACGTCAACCTGTGATCCCACATGAGTTGGGTTGGGAAGCAGAATGAAGTACTTCACATCCAGAATACGGGACGTCTTGTCGGCTCGTTCCAGCTGATAACCCAGCGTGGAAAAATGCCAGGCCTCTCCGTGTGACCACGTTGCATCCGTGACACCGATCACCTGATGAGCGGAGCGTTTGATTTGCTCCAGAAACGGGTGAGGATGCTGAAGGACACTGGCTTGCTGCGAAGCCGCCTGGCGAACTCGCAGGTAAAACCGATTCACCGCTTCCCACATTGGCGTCGTCAGGTTCTCTCGGATCGTTCGCGCGTTTTCACGAGCGAAGCTGAGGCAGCTGATCACCGAATTCATGTTCT
>CAZIGZ010000024.1:51708-53785 GCA_964538835.1 uncultured Chitinophaga sp.
CGAACAGCAGATAACGAATCACGTTCTCCCTTGTCGTTGCCGGATAGCGTTCTTTGAATGCGTCAGCATCCCCGCCGGCATGCAAAAGAGACGACCAGAGTGTCTCCTCCCGGCCTCGATAGCCCAGCGCAATGTTCGACGTCACTTCAATAAATCGAGCCTGGTTCTCTGCCCGCTCCAGATATCGACTCATCCAGAACAGAGATTCCGCCACACGGCACAACATGATTCAGGTCCTTAATCGACGGCTTTCGATGAATCTGCTCAATCCGGGCCCACACCGAAGGTCTTTAGCGCTGCCTCTGGAATTGTTCCTGTTCATGCAGTCGGGTAAACGGAGTATCGTTCAGCAGCACCCACGTATCTTTGCTGCCGCCGCCTTGTGAGGAGTTCACAATCATCGACCCTTCGCGCAGGGCAACGCGAGTCAGACCACCAGGCAGGATGAAAATGTCTTCGCCGTACAAAATGAAAGGCCGCAGGTCAACGTGTCGTGGTGCCAGCGACTGATTCACAACCGTCGGCACTGTCGACAATGTCAGCATCGGCTGAGCGATGTAGTTGCGAGGATCTTTACGAATCGACTCCGCACACTTATCGCGTTCTTCCTGAGTCGCCCTCGGGCCCATCAGAATGCCATAACCACCGGATTCATTCGTCGGTTTCACGACCAGTTCATGAAGGTGCTGCAGAACGTAATCGCACTGCTTCGGATCAGAGCAAACGTAGGTCGGCACATTGTTCAGAATCGCCTGCTCACCAAGGTAATAGCGAATGATCTCAGGCACGTACTGATACACCGCTTTGTCGTCTGCCACACCCGTCCCCGGAGCATTGGCGAGTGTCACGTTTCCGGCACGATAAGCTCGCATCAAGCCAGGCACACCCAGCATGCTGTCGGGGCGAAACGCTTCGGGATCCAGAAAGTCGTCGTCGATTCGACGATAAATCACATCGACCTTTTGCGGCCCGCGAGTGGTCTTCATCCAGACAACATCATCGCTGTCAACAAACAGGTCCGGCCCCATCACCAGTTCAATGCCCATCTGCTGGGCAAGAAACGAATGCTCAAAGTACGCGGAGTTGTAGATCCCGGGAGTCAGCACGACCGCCGTTGGACGTGACGTGTTCGGCGGAGCTGTCTTCAGGAGAGTTTCGAGCAGTCTCTCGGGATAATCTTCGATCGACGCAATCGAGGAACCGTAAAACACTTCGGGCAGAACCCGCTTCATGATTTCCCGGTTCTCAAGAACGTAGCTCACGCCGGATGGACAGCGAAGATTGTCCTCCAGCACGTACATCGTTCCGTCTTTGTCCCTCACCAGGTCTGTTCCAACCACATGAGTCCAGACACCGCCAGGCGGCCGGAAACCAATGCACTCCGGTCGATAGGTCTTCGCGGTCTTGACGAGTTCCTCCGGGACGACTTTGTCCTTCAGAATCCTCCCCTCGGAATAGACATCGTCGAGAAACAGATTCAGAGCTCGAATGCGCTGCTTCAGCCCCGCTTCGATCGTGATCCATTCGTCCCAGGGAATCGGGCGAGGCACCACGTCGAATGGCCAGATCTTTTCGTTTCCGTCGTTGTGTCCATAGACGGCGAACGTAATCCCCTTCTCCAGAAGCTCCTCTTCTGCATGACGCTGACGTTCCGCCAGGATCTCAGAAGACAATGCCGACAGGCAGCCGGAAAGCGCTGCATGACGAGCCTGGCCGTCAGGGGTCCACAACTCATCAAAATTACTCGCCGTGGTGGTCACGAGAATTTATCCTCGATGGTTCACAATTGCTCGTTTTTTGTTGGTGCCAGGAAGGCACTGCCTGTTTTCAAGGCACATTGCAGCGAAGTGTACGGCAGGCATGGTGTTGCCACGGCCTCCGGACGCCGGAAGTCTAGGCACTGCGAACACTTTCGCACAATACAACCACGTCAAACGCAACAACCGTGCCAGAATGGTGAGCGAGTCTCCTTCATTCGAAGAGTCTGATCAAAGCCCGACCGGTCAGCGATCGCGGCGCGGAACAAGCAGCATTCGTCAGCTGTGACGAACAGTCCTCACCGCAGACGGTTCGAAGA